>CAYRVN010000035.1:0-9138 GCA_964427675.1 uncultured Acidaminococcales bacterium | reverse complement strand
TTCATAAAATAATCTGTAAACCGGAGTGATATTATTTTGGGGCAACGTAACAAACTAATCGACAACCTTCGTGGCATTTGCATGCTTGGCGTTATTGCCATTCACGCTGGTTCTTCTATCGCCTTATCCGCGTCACCAAACGTACATATATACATGTTGTTTGAAGTCCTTTCGCGCTACAGCGTGCCGGCTTTCTTCTTCATTTCCGGCTACGGACTATTTGTCTCTTACGATCTTTACCAAAAACTTGATTACTTTCCTTACCTGCAAAAACGTTTGAAAAGTGTAGGCTTGCCTTATGTTGTCTGGTCATTTCTCTATCTGCTTTATTATCAATTTGTCACACCCGGAAGTGTTGGCTGGTCACCTTTTGATTTATTCTTCACCCTTTTCTTCGGTTTGGCATCATACCACATTTACTTCATGGTCATACTATTATGGTTCTACATATTATTTCCTTGCTGGCGCATGTTGCTGAAGGTTATGCAAAAGACCTCTATACCTCTTTCACTTGCAGTTATTTTTTTCTTGCAACTTGGAATAAATTATTGGACCTGCCACTACTGGGCTTACCCTGCTTGGATTGTCGAAAATACTTTCTTTCTTAACATGTTGAATTATCGGCTGAACTATCTGCCTTTCCATTACTTGTTTGTTTTTATGATGGGGGCTCTTGCCGCTACTCATTATGAAGGTTTCCTTAACATATTAAGAAGTCATTTCCGACTGGTAACAGCTTTCTTCACCTTAACAGTAATACTTATGTCCTCACGTTTTTATTATTTGCTTAACGTTAAGCACTTAGACCTGGAAAGTATAACTAACACCTTGCAGCAACTAAGCCCGGAAGGATTTCTTTATACAGTAGCCAGCCTGTTATTTTTCTCTGCCATGCTGTTCAGGTCTGAAAAAGAAAACATTTTCTTAAAGGCAAATGAGTTGCTCTCAGATAATTCTTATATTATTTATTTGATTCACCCATTTTTGCTTGATCAGGTTGTTGCATTACTTACACGACTTTTCAGAACGCCGGATGATATTCCTGCTTTTCTCACTTATTTCTCAGTACTGATACTATCTTTAATCTCAAGTATTTTAATCAAGAAAACCGGTAAAAAATTACCTGTTATATCGTTACTTTTGACTGGTAAAAGTAAATAATACTAAACCTCTTAAATAAAGACTAAAGGCACAACAAAGAAAAAGTTCTTTGTTGTGCCTTTCTTATTCAGCCAAAATCATTTTGGATTTAGTATCTATAAGATTAGGCTGGAAAATTTTTATAAGATGAGGCAGCTGGTTCTTACTCGCTTTGGGCTGCAGCTGCTCCCAGTAAAGAACAGTTAACTGCATCATTTTCTGAGCACGAGCTCGCACATGTTTGGGTTGTTTATTATTCTCCCATAACTCAAACCACTGATTAAATGTGTCTGTTTCTGGTTTATTAAGAGAAAGTCTGGAAACGTGCAAAACTAAGTCACGCATCGTTCTCACTACAAGTCGTGCGACTTCCAGTTTTTCTGTGCTTCTTCTTATATCTTGCTTATAGAAAGAATCAAGTAAAATAAACATCGACAATTGCCAAGGATAGTAAATTTTAAGGGCACTCTCAAAACCATCCCAGGCCGCGTGCATTTTTACGCTTGAACCCATCATTATGACTGAATACGGAATAAGGCTCTTTTCCTTACTTTTAATAACAAAGGAGAAGAAGAACCACATAAGTTGTTGCGCCATTTCTGTCCAGTTTCTTCTTGCAATCTGACCAATAAGCTGTACCCACTCATAAGCTATTTTTTTCTTCTGCTCAAAGCTAAAGGTATCTTTTCTTAGCATCAAAGCAATAAAATCATTAACACATACTAACCCTTTGCTCCAGCGATGATCTGCTGACGCAAACAATATCGTAAGGCAAAAATCGCTTAATAACGCTGAATCAGGCATAAACTCCCTTTCCTGATAACTTTTTTTAATCATCTTCAAGGCATAACAAAAAGTTTCCTCGCTCCGAGCACGCGTCGCGGTAATTAAAATATTCTTCAACACCTGTAACGCGGCATCAGATATTTTACTTTCTTCTAGCGAACTCGCACGGTCCATCATCAGAATAATCTTTGCGCAGTTATTTCCAATCTCATTACCAGAATCTTTAATGGCCAGGCAAGCTATCAGACCTAAGTCATTAATTCCTTCAGTTCTCAAATCAGGGTTATTCAATAGAATTGTCTGATAAACAGGTATCATCTCGGCAAGCAATGCCTTGTGTCCTCTGCGCAAGGCAACCATACAAACTGCTTTTATTTTTTCAATAAAAGCCTCGGTCCAGGCGCCATGTTCAACCATGATCTTAAAACGTCTTACCGCCATATTAAGTAGCGGTTCAGAATCCAGATTCAGGCCATTGAAGATTGCATCCAGCAAAGCCCCTGCCAATAGATTTTTTTCAGTTTGTGACATAGTACCAACATGTTGAGCTTTTCGTTCCAGATCATTGATAGCAGCAGAAAGTGCTTCCAGCTGCGAATTGTTTGACTGTTGTATCTTATCTGCCATGTCGTCATTTCCTTGTCATAATTATTTAGTATTTACTTTGCCTTGGTAAACAATGCCACTTGTCGCATCAACCGTTACTTCTACGCCATCATCAAGCTTGTCAACTGCACCAGCTGCCCCTATGATAACCGGTATACCATAACTGACACCTAATATTGCTACTGATGACGTCAGTCCTCCTTCTTCTGCGATTATTGCACCGGCTTTGGTCGCGTAGGATACTACCTCGTCAACAAGTCCGCTGACTACCAGAATATCTCCTGTATTTAATTTATCTTTGAAATCTTCCAATTCTTTTGCAATACATACTTTGCCGGATATGGATCTCTTACCTATACCAACGCCTGCCAATAATTTCGTTCCCACATTTATCACCTTAATTAAGTTTGTACTACCGGGTTTGCCTGCCAGAACACCCGCTGTAATGACTACCAAATCGCCTTCGTGAATCATATTATTATCCTTAGCACTAGCCAACGACAATTCAATTAACTCGTCAGTATTGCGGGAAGCAGGTCCCAGCAGTGGATAAACACCCCATAAGAGCTGCATC
This sequence comes from uncultured Acidaminococcales bacterium, assembly GCA_964427675.1. Classification (GTDB taxonomy): domain Bacteria; phylum Bacillota; class Negativicutes; order Acidaminococcales; family Acidaminococcaceae; genus RZYP01. Next base: position 6,032 of record CAYRVN010000035.1, on the reverse strand, counting down.
TTGCGTATACGGCTCTCTCTCGGTGATACCGCTATTACCAACGCCTGTGGACGATATTTAGCTATCATACGTGCTGTATAGCCAGACTCAGTAACAGAAATTATGGCGTTAGCTTCCAGCTCCTGAGATATTTGTACGGTTGCATGACTTATTGCGTCTGTTGTATTGGTATTCTTACCGATTCCTTTAGATTTAAAAATACTTACGTAATCAAGTGCTTCTTCCGTGCGCTTGGCTATTTTTGCCATCGTCTGCACGGCCTCAAGCGGATATTTACCAGAAGCCGTCTCTCCGCTGAGCATGATTGCGTCTGTACCATCAAAAATGGAATTAGCTACATCACTTGCTTCAGCTCTTGTAGCCCGATAACTATTGATCATACTTTCCAGCATTTGCGTTGCTGTTATAACCGGTTTACCAACTTTATTACAGCGCTTAATAATGTCCTTCTGCACCAACGGTACAATCTCTGCTGGTATTTCAACGCCAAGGTCTCCGCGCGCAACCATAATGCCATCCGCAACTTTAATTATTTCTTCAATATTGCGGACGCCTTCTTCATTTTCAATTTTGGCTATAATTCCTATTTCCGACCCAAGTTCTTCTGTAAGTTTGCGAATAGCAAGAACGTCTTCTGCTTTCTGTACAAAAGAAGCAGCAATGTAATCCATATCTTGTTTGACGGCAAATTCAATATCGGCTCTGTCTTCTTCGGAAATGAATGGTAAATTGAGAACAGCTCCTGGCACAGCCACACGTTTGCGTGAACTCAAGACACCGCCATGAACAACTTTTGTATAAATTTTCTTTCCTTCAATCTTCTCAACCCTTAAAGAAAGCAGGCCGTCTGCAAGGAGAATTTCATCGCCTGCGTCAATTTCCTGCGGCAACCCTCTATAATTTACAGAAGCAAGTTCTTTGGTGCCAACTACGGTTTCCGTAGTCAGACAAAAAAAATCTCCCGGCACCAATTCTACCTTATCCTCACCGAAAATTCCGAGCCTCATTTCAGGCCCCTTTGTATCAGCGATAAGAGCTATCGGTTTTCCGGTCTTTTCGGCTGCCTGACGCACAATTTCTATCCGAGCAGCATGTCCTTCATGGCTGCCATGGGAAAAATTGAAACGAGCAAGGTCCATGCCTTCCTTAATCATTTCTTCAACTAAAGCTAAATTATCGGTGCTTGGTCCAAGGGTACAGATAATTTTTGTTTTTTTCAACGCCCTCATCTCCTTTTGTTTAACACCTCTATGAAATAAATTTAAGTCCAGGCAAAAAACTTCACCTGAACTTAAATTCTTTATCCATGAAGTCTGTTACTGCACAAAACCTCATAAGCATCTTCAGTTTCTGAAAAAGGCACACTGATTTCATAAGCTCCGTGTCCTTTATGTTTAGAATTAGGCTTGCTAATCTGTGTTAGAAAACCATTAGCGGCGAAAAGTTCTTTAATTCTAAGTGCCGCTTCATGAGTTTGTGCTATGTATACTACCTTCCACATACCTTTCCTCCAAAAGCTTGTATCCTTAAAAATATTGAATTACCAGGACTCTTTGAATGCCCTGACTTTTTCAATCAGCTTGGGCAAAACAAGATTGACATCGCCGACAATACCATAGTTTGCAACTTTGAAAATAGGCGCATTAGGATCCTTATTAATGGCAATGATCACATCTGAATCGTGCATACCTGCAATATGCTGGATAGAACCGGAAATACCAAACGCAAAATAAACTTTTGGGGTAATAGTCTTACCGGATTGTCCAACTTGCTGAGGATGGCTGATCCAGCCTTCATCTACTACAGCTCTGGAACCGGCAACAGCTGCGCCAAGCAATCCTGCCAATTCTTCCAGATGTTTGAATTTGTCGAAGCAGCCCATACCACGGCCGCCGGAACAAATTATTTCAGCATCTTCTATTTTGCACATACCTGTTGAAGCAACAACATCTTTTCTGACAAGCTGTGTTCTTGCGGTAATTTCATTTTTCACAGCATATCTTATTACTTCGCCAGTGCGGGAAGCATCGAATTCTTTGACTTTAAAGACCTTCGGGCGTACTGTGCCCATTTGTGGCCTGTTAACATCACAAAGGATCGTAGCCAAAATATTGCCGCCTAATGCTGGGCGAGTCCACTCAACAATCTTGTCTTCCCTGATACCAAGTCCGGTACAATCTGCACAAAGTCCAGTTTTGAGTCTTGCGGCAATGCGTGGTCCGAAATCACGGCCATCAGCTGTAGCGCCTACTAAAACTGCATTTGGCTTATATTCATTAACCAATTCACAGAAGGCATTTGTAAAAAGCTCGGTATTATATTCTTCGTATTTTTCGCCTTCAACCAGATAAACAACATCAGCACCTGCGGCAAATAATTTTTGAGGCAGATCGCCAGCTTCTTTGCAAATTAAAACTGCACCGCAACGTTGTCCGCTTTTGGCAGCTAACTCTCCTGCCTGGCCAAGAAGCTCATATGCAACATGCATTGGTTCTGTACCATCGAGTTCTACATAAACCCAGATATCTTTATAGTCCTCGGCGCCTTCGATTTCAATCTTGGTAACTTCACCCCTGGATATAGCTTCTACAGGGCATTCACTTATACAAGCACCGCAGCTTATACATGTGTCTTGATTGATCTCAGCCTTGCTCTCAACCATACTAATTGCGCCCACAGGGCACACTGCAACACAAGCTTCACAGCCTATACATTTATCTCTATCAACAGTAATTGCCATTATCCTTCACCTCAGCGCACAATTATTTTAGCTTGAACAAGTTTTTCGAACAAAAGATCAACTGCTTTCTGCGGATCTTCTTCATTAATTATCTCATTTTCAATTGTATGCACTGGTGGTGTAAAAATTTTGGCAACCTTAGTTGGTGAGCCATTCAGTCCAATCATTTTTTCATCAAGTGCAAGATCTGCTGCCGACCATACAGGTACAACAAACTTTTTAGCCTTCATTTTACCTTTGATGCTGGCAAAACGCGGTTCTTTTTCAGCTCTCGTTACAGTAACCAACGCAGGCATTTCAACAGCAATTGTCTGGCTGCTGCTTTCGTTATCTCTATCAACTAAAAGCTTATCTCCGTCTGCAACTATTTTCAGAGCACCAGTAACCTGCGGAATATCCAGATGTTCTGCCATTTCTGGTCCAACCTGTGCAGTATCTCCATCAATTGCCTGTTTTCCGCAAAGCACTAAATCCACTGCGCCGACTTTTTTAACTGCAGCAGCTAAAGCAAAGCTAGTTGCGAGCGTATCGGAACCAGCCAAAGCCCTATCACTTATAAGAGCTGCATCATCAGCGCCCATTGCAATTGCCTCTTTCAAAATTTCATCAGCTTGCGGTGGTCCCATGGAAATTACGGTAACAGTGGCGCCATTTGCATCTTTCAGCAGCAAAGCGGCTTCCAGAGCTTGCCTGTCAAAAGGATTCATAATATTTGGTACACCGGTGCGCACCAAAGTATTAGTTACCGGATCAATCTTTACTTCAGCTGTATCCGGAACTTGCTTTACACAAACAACAATATTCATAAGAGAATCCTCCAAACCTCAGTATAATTCGTTACTCAAAACACAGTATAATTCTATCATTTGCAACAAACAAGTGCAAGCAAAAGCCCGACGATAAATAACTAAATGACCACACCGTTATCGCCAAGCAGATTTTTCAATTCTGCAATTAACTTTGGATTTTTTGCATCAACCCAAAAAGATTGTTCTGCACGAATAATCTTTTTGGAACCTAGCAAATGCAGATACACGGGATTATTGCCATGATAGGAAGAGAATATGCGACCTAAGACTTTTTGCGTCTCAGAGTTTTCAAGAGAAGCGGAAATAAATAGTTTGACGTCAGACGGAGCGGACTCCAGCTTAGTAACCTGCGAGGCCATCAACCGTGGCTCTTCTTCATCAAGCATCAGGCGTCCTTCTACCAGCACAATGCTTTCCGGGTAAATATTCTTACTTGACATGGCGTATGTTTTTGGGAAAGCCACCACTTCGATTTTACCAGAGAAATCTTCCAGCATAAATACGGCCATGCTGTCGCCAGCTTTGGTAGTGCGTATCTTGTTGGCAGATATGATACCAGCTACTTTGACATATTGACCATCACGGTAACGTCCTTCACCCAATGTTTGAATCTCTGCCATTTGCTTCAAGTTTTTACGATATCTATCCAGTGGATGCCCAGTTACATAGAACCCAATGATTTCTTTTTCCAGAGATAAAATTTCTTCTTTGGGCATTTCAGGTATATCGGGCAATTTCAGCTCATTAATTTTTTCAAATTCTTCTTCACCAAATAAACCGATCTGTCCGGACGCTTCATCTCTTTGACGGCTTGCAGCCAACTCCAATGCCTGGTCCATAACGGCCAACAGTTGCGAACGCTTTGCGCCAAAGCCATCCATAGCGCCGCATTTGATAAGATATTCAACAACGCGCTTGTTAAGTCCGTTGCTGTTGACTCTTTGACAAAAATCTGTCAATGATTCAAAAACTCCACCTTTTTTTCTGGCCTCAAGTATGTTTTCAATAGCTGCATCGCCAACACTTTTTATTCCGGCAAGCCCAAAACGTATGGAATTTCCATCAACAGAGAAACCTGCTCCGCTGGCATTGACATCTGGAGGCAAGACCTGAATGCCCATTTCACGGCAAGCATTGATATACCAGCTTACCTTCTCAGCATTAGTAAGATAACTGTTTAAGGTTGCCGCCATAAATTCCACTGGGTAATGTGCCTTAAGATAAGCTGTTTGATAAGCAACTAGAGCATAGGCCGCTGAATGTGATTTATTAAACCCATAACCGGCAAAATGCTGCAAAAGCGCAAATATTTCTTCGGCTAACTCCCGTTTAATACCATGTTCCTTAGCGGCTCCAACAATAAAAGCTTCTTTCATACTATCAAGCTCTTTAGCTTTCTTTTTGCCCATAGCCCGTCGCAAAATATCTGCCTGTCCAAGACTAAAACCTGCTAGTACAGATGTTATCTGCATAACCTGTTCCTGGTATAAAATCACACCAAAAGTATCTTTAAGTACGGGTTCGAGCAAGGGATGCAAAAGCTTGGCTGTTTTCTTGCCATGTCTGCCAGCAACAAAATCTTCAACCATACCGGTACCAAGAGGTCCAGGGCGATACAAAGCTACGAGTGGTATCAGGTCATCAAAGCTCTCAGGTGCAAGGTCACGCATCAGCTGTGTCATACCGGATGATTCCATCTGGAAAACTCCTACGGTGTCGCCACGGCAAAGCATATCGCAAGTTGAAGCGTCAGCCAGGTCGATGTTTTCGATGTCCAGGTCCACGCCCTTGCTTTCCTTGATTAGTTGAAGAGCATCATCAATAACCGTTAAAGTACGCAAGCCCAAAAGATCCATTTTGAGAAGGCCGAGGCCTTCAACTTTATCTTTATCATACTGTGTGCTTACATATTCCTCATCGGCAGTCCTCTGGAGCGGCACGAAGTCTGTCAAGATTTTAGGGGCAATAACGACGCCGGCTGCATGCGTAGAGGTATGACGAGGGGAACCTTCCACCTTCTGCGCCAAATCGAGGAGTCTTTCTATTTTGGGGTCGCTATTATAAAGATTTTGGAGATCCTTACTCCCGGCCAGTGCTTTTTCAAGTGTAATACCGATTTCATTTGGAATCATTTTATTAACCTGATTAACGGTTGCTATCGGCATGCTTAATGCACGCCCAACGTCCTTAACTGCCGCTTTAGCTGCCAAAGTTCCAAAGGTTATAATCTGTGCAACATGATCCGCACCATACTTGTCGACAATATAGTCAACAACTTCTTTTCTTCTGTTATAGCAAAGATCGACGTCTATATCCGGCATACTTACACGCTCTGGATTTAAAAACCTTTCAAACAGCAAATCATAACGTAAAGGATCTATGCTGGTTATGCCCAAAAGATATGCCACAATGCTGCCAGCCGCCGATCCACGTCCAGGTCCGACAGGAATTCCTTTAGTTCTGCTGAAATTGATAAAATCCCA
>CAYRVN010000034.1:6668-13509 GCA_964427675.1 uncultured Acidaminococcales bacterium | reverse complement strand
CTTTGGTGGTGAATGTTACGCCTCTATGTGATTGTGTGCCTTGGAGTGATGCTCCAATTGTGCCGGATATCGGTTTCTTGTCTTCGACTGACCCGGTAGCTATCGATCAGGCAGCTTACGACTTGGTCAAGGCTGCAGAGGGCATGGCGAATTCAGCGCTGGGCAAAGCTTTGCCGGCTGGCACCGACAAGTTTATGCACATGCATGATTATGTTGATGGTACAAAAGCTTTGGCTTATGCGGAAAAAATTGGTATGGGCAGCAGAAACTATGAGTTGATTGAATTGTAAGAGCAAATAAAAAAGATTCTCGTCATTTGACGAGAATCTTTTTTTGATGTGTGATGTGCCTAAAATATTAGTTTTTAGTTTACGCCGAACAGCAGTTGGCCATAAGTCGGATAAGAGAGATATTTCTCACTGATCATCGGCTCAAGCTCATCAGCTGCAGCGCGGATATCTACCATTGCCGCGAAAACGTTTTCGTGGTAATAGTTAGCAAGTTCTTCGCCGCCTTCGACAGTCGCTGCTTCTGCCAAAGCTTTTTCCAAGCCGGCAACTTTTTGATAAAGTGCAGTGGAAAGAGCAGTAATCTTCTTGATTGCTTCAAACTCATAAGTGCCTTCAACTTCGAGACCAGCCATCTTCTTGTTAGCAATAGTTGCAGCCAGATCACTAGCTGCAGCCGAAGCGGATGGCAGCAGATCTTTGGTAATCATTTCAGCTAAGCAGAGGCCTTCAATTCTGATGGTCTTAGCGTAGTTTTCCAATAGAATTTCAGCACGTGCATGAATTTCAGCTTCAGTAAAGATACAGTGCTTAGTGAACAGGTCGATGTTTTTCTTGGCGAGCAAGCAAGGAATTGCTTCAGGAGTTGATTTCAGGTTAAGGAGTCCCCTCATTTTGGCCTCTTCTACCCATGCGTCTGTGTAACCATCGCCATTGAATATGATACGTTTGTGAGCGGTGATGGTTTCTTTGATCAAAGTTTTGATAGCAGCATCTTTATCGGCCGCTTTTTCTATAATATCTGCAAATTGTTCAAGTTCTTCAGCAACAATTGTGTTGAGAACAATATTAGGACCGGAGATTGAGAAAGCAGAACCTAGCATACGGAATTCGAATTTATTGCCGGTGAAGGCAAAGGGGGAAGTACGGTTCCTGTCGGTGGTGTCCTGAGCGAAGAGTGGGATAACATCGCCGCCGATTTGCATTAATTTCTCACCGTCGGAATTGTATTCTTCGCCTTTTTCGATTGCTTCCAGGATTGCGGTCAGCTCAGAGCCAAGGAAGGCAGAAACAATGGCCGGCGGAGCCTCATTGGCACCGAGACGGTGGTCATTGCCTGCACTAGCAACTGATACGCGGAGCAGATCCTGGTATTCATCGACAGCTTTAATAATGGCCGCCAGAAAGAGCAGGAACCGGGTATTTTTGTGTGGTTCTGGACCAGGGTTTAACAAGTTGTCGCCTTCAGCAGTACCGATGGACCAGTTGTTATGTTTACCGCTGCCGTTAACGCCGGCAAATGGTTTTTCGTGCAGCAGGCAGACCAAACCGTGTTTGGCAGCTATACGTTTCATGAACTCCATCGTTAAATGGTTGTGGTCGGTAGCAATATTGGTGGAAGTGAAAATAGGAGCCAACTCGTGTTGAGCAGGAGCAACTTCGTTATGCTCGGTTTTGGCAAGTACGCCAAGTTTCCAGAGTTCTTCGTCCAACTCTTGCATGAAAGCCATTACGCGAGGTTTAATAATACCAAAGTAGTGGTCTTCCAATTCCTGACCTTTAGGAGGCATTGCACCGAAAAGCGTACGGCCGGTATATACTAGGTCGCGTCTCTTTTCCCACATGGCTTTGTCAACCAGGAAGTACTCTTGTTCAGGACCAACAGTGGTGGTAACTTTTTCTGTTGGGGTACCGAACAGGTCAAGAATTCTTCTGGCCGCAACGTCAATGGCTGACATGGAACGGAGAAGAGGAGTTTTCTTATCCAAAACTTCGCCGGTATAGGAACAGAATGCAGTTGGAATGCAAAGAGTATTGTCTTTAATGAAGGCGTAAGAAGTTGGATCCCAGGCAGTATAACCACGAGCTTCGAAAGTAGCACGCAAGCCGCCGGAAGGGAAACTGGAAGCATCTGGCTCGCCTTGAATCAATTCTTTGCCGGAGAAGTCCATGATGATGCGGCCATCCGCTGTCGGAGTAATAAAGCTTTCATGTTTTTCAGCAGTGATGCCGGTCATTGGTTGGAACCAATGGGTAAAATGTGTTGCACCTTTCTCTAATGCCCAATCTTTCATGGCATTGGCAATGACGTTGGCGATTGGTAAATCAAGGTTCTTACCAGTCAAGAGAGCTGCTTTATACGCCTTGTAGGTGGCGGTCGGTAGCTTCTCCTTCATTACGGTTTCATTAAAAACAAGATCACCAAAAAGTTTTGGAACGTTACTCATAACCTTTCCCCCTTAGAAATAATTACATAATTTGCAAATAAAAAAAGCAACAGCGTTGATTCGGACCTTAGTCCGCAACAACACTGTTGCTTATGAAAGGAGTATAATACAAAATTTGGAATTTGTAAATACTTTTTTTAGCATAAAACAAAATAATATTTTTTGTAGCAAAGATAACGTTCGGAAAAATGCCTAAAATATGACTTTTTTTACAAAATATAGGAAAAATATTCGGATAAAATATTGACACCTTACTATATATGAGCTAAACTAAGAACGCGGCAAACGCACATTTTATGGTAAAATTCAACAGTTTAAGCTTATATGATTTTTATATAATAAATATGAAAAGGAAAGCAGGGGTATAATTAATGGCAACCATGTTGTATGAAGGCAAAGCAAAAAAGATTTTCACTACAGATAATCCTAATGAAATCGTCGTTTACTATAAGGACGATGCAACTGCTCTTAACGGTTTGAAAAAAGGAACCATTATTGATAAGGGCGTTATGAACAATACAATTACAACTTTCTTCTTTGATCTTTTGGGCAAAAATGGTATTCCTCATCATCAAATCAAAAAAATAAGTGACCGTGAAGCTCTTTGCAAAAAAGTGACAATTATTCCTGTAGAAGTTGTTACTCGTAACATCGCTGCTGGCAGCCTGGCCAAAAAGATGGGCGTTGAAGAAGGCATGGTTCTCAAAAGACCTCTTGTTGAATTCTACTACAAGAATGATGATCTTGGCGATCCAATGATTAATGCCGATTATGCTGAATCCTTTGGCTTCGGTACTGATGCACAAATTGCACAAATGAAAGAATATGCCCTCAAAATCAATGAGGTACTGAAAGCTTTCTTATTGGAAAGAAAAATTCAATTGGTCGACTTCAAACTGGAGTTTGGTGTTGATGCAGAAGGCAACGTAATATTGGCAGACGAAATTACTCCTGACACCTCACGTCTTTGGGATGCTGATACTAAGGAAAAGCTCGACAAAGATCGCTTCCGCAGAGATATGGGTAATGTTGAAGAAGCTTACCAGGAAGTCATCCGCCGCTTGATCGGCAAATAATAGCATTTAAAATGTTCAGGCCCACTGCATAGCAGTGGGCCTTTATCTTTCCTTACAAGAAAGTTGACAAGTTTTACTGGCGGATTGATAATATAGAAGTATTGTGAATTTGCAGTCGGACAGGGAAGTGATTAATATTTCCGGTGACAAAGAAATAGTAATAAAAAAAATAAAAGACATTTATGCCGCAAACCCATTTTTTAATTTATGCGAAATGGAAATCGAGGATATTGAATACGGTGGCGTTGTGCTTGGACTTTCCATTGACGGCGAGAAACATACAAACCATAGTCACAATGCACATGGTGGTGCCATTGCGGCTTTAGCTGACACTGCTCTTGGAGTTTCTGCAGCTACTGTTTCCAAGCGGGTTGTAACTTCTTCATTGCAGGTTTCGTTTATCAAAGGTTTACATGAGGGAAGTTATGCAAGGGCTCATGCTAAGATTATCAGTGATGATGGCAAATATATGGTTATTCGCGGAGAAGTCTTGAGTGCAGGAGAACTTATAGCCGAGGTCATGGCTACGATGGTGATAGTCGGTGAATATAGTGAAATACCGGCTGAATGGTAAAATAGTTGAAAATCAGTGTATATAATAAAGGAAGGCTATCTTTTCAGATAGCCTTCCTTTATTTATCTTCTAATTTGTTCTGGAAATAATAAGTTCTTTGAGCTGGCTTTCAAAGCGGGACAGATGTGTTTCGTAGTAGGTAATGTGTTCATTTAACTCATGTATTTTAGCAGCCAACTGATCTTCATCCCTTAAGAGACTCGCATTTACGAACGGAAAGGATTTAAAGAGGAATTCCTGTTGTTCACGCAAATCCATTATAATTTTTTCTAAAGCTGCTTTGGTTTGCAAAAGTAAGGCGGAGTCGGTTATGACAGGTGCAGGACTTTTTAAGCAGAACGATCTTTCCAAAACCTTTTGCAAAGCTGTCAGATCTTTTTTGGAGAAAGCAGTGACACCCTCTTTGTATAATGAAGTTGCTTCTTCTGCTTGCTGTACATTTAAATCAGGATGCAGAGTATCAATAAGTTCTTTATAGATGGAACAAAGATCATCTTCCTCAGTTTCTGAAAGCTTAAATGAGTCAGTCTGTGTTAAGGCAAGCTTCATCAGGTTAGTCTGTTCTTGCAACATGGTATTATATTCTTCAAAATCGATGCCCAGAATTTTTTCGATAAAATCCAAGTCAAGGTAGCGATTATTATCGATGAGTTCTTTGGCTATTTCAATCTTTCTCCTGATACGCAAAATAGCATATTGAGTTTTGAAGGATTTTAATTCCAGATGCCCAATTTTTTCCATGTATTCTTTTTCCAAGTATTTACTATTATGAAAAATATTCTGATCTATATCAAAGATCAATTCTGCGAGATTACTGCGAAGTTCTGCAATTTCATTCTGCATTGCCTCGATTTTTGCTTTAGTTGGCATCAAGTTCACCCGTTTCTTTCTTTTGCTGTGCTATGGCACTTCCTCATTATACTATAAATACATAATTTGAAAAGAAAAAAATAAGTTAAGAAAAAACGTCATCGCTGTGAACAACGATGACGTTTCTAAATCTTGATTGTTATTATTTTACGAGATCCATACCAAGCTTAATTGCTTTTTTGTTGATTTCTTCAGTTCCTTTTGGTACACGATTGAGAACAGCCTTGATAATCGATTCTTCAGAAACGATTCCGGTCAGCTGAACGATAGCACCGAGAGCGATGATATTGGCAAACAAAGCTTTGCCAAGAACTTCTTTGGCGGTATGTGTAATTGGCAGTTCATAAACTTTTCCACCATGAGCTGGAAGAGTTTTGACGAAAAGACTGTCTGTTACCAAAATACCTTCTGAAGTTAGATCATGGGAATATTTTTGAGCAGCTTCCTGACTCATTGCGAGCAGTAAACCAGGATTTGTTACTTTTGGGAAGTGGATAGCTTGATCAGAGATTATAACTTCTGACTTACTTGCACCACCACGGGCCTCAGGACCATAAGATTGCGACTGGATTGCCAGTTTGCCGTCAAGCAGAGCAGCTTCAGCAAGAATAATGCCAGCCAGGATAAGGCCTTGGCCGCCAGTACCGGATAAACGCAGTTCTTTTTTCATGATTATTTACCCCCTTGTGCGGCAGCAATTAGTTCATCATAAGCTTCAGTATATTCTTTTACGCCTTCAGCTTTGTAGAGCACGCCGATAGGGAATTTGCCAGCTTTTTGCTCTTCGCTCAGCTTTTCGAAAGCCGCAAGTGGAAGTGCATGGTCGCGCTGCCATTTTATCATGTCAGCAGGTCCACCCATTTTGTTCTGACGTCCGAAAGAAATCGGGCAGGCTGTAATGGCTTCAATTAAGCTGAAACCTTTATGTTCAATACCTTGAGCAATCAAATCGGCGAGCATAGGTGCATGGAAGGTAGTAGCACGTGCTACGAAAGTAGCGCCTGCAGCTTTAACCAGCTCAGCAATGTCGAAAGATCTTTCGATAGTGCCGTATGGAGCTGTGGCAGCTTTGGCATGTTCTGGTGTTAGTGGTGAATATTGGCCACCGGTCATACCATATATGTTGTTGTTATAAAGAACAACGGTCATATCAATGTTGCGGCGGGCAGCATGAATAAGATGATTGCCGCCGATTGCTGTAGCATCACCATCACCTGTAACGACGAGAACTTTGAGGCGTGGGTCAGCAAGTTTAACGCCTGTTGCTACCGGCAAAGCACGACCGTGGGCAGAGTGCACAGTATTAAAATCAAGGTAGCCGGAAGCACGGCTGGAACAGCCAATGCCGGAAATAACGGCCACGTCGTCTTTTGCTAAATCTAATTTTGCTACAGCCTTAACGATACAACCAGTTACGATACCGTTGCCGCAGCCCGGGCACCAAATGTGAGGCAAACGACCCGGTCGAAAATATTTATCTATCATTTCTTCCATATTCATGTAAAAATCCTCCTCTCAAGTGGTACTCTTTTTATTTAAAAGCTTTTTCCATTTGTGCAAATACTTCAGCCGGAGTAGCAGGCTCATTGTCGTATTTAGCGAAGAGAGTTACAGGCACTTTGCCGGCAACAGCTCGTTCAACTTCCAGTACATATTGGCCATAGTTAAGTTCATGCACAATAATGTGTTTTACTTTGCTTGCCAAAGCTTTCATTTGTTTTTCAGCGAAAGGCCAGATAGTAATCGGGCGGACCAGACCAACCTTCATGCCTTTGGCGCGAGCCATGTCTACTGCTTCATAAGCAGCGCGGGCGGCACCGCCGAAAGCAACAATGGCATACTCTGCATCTTCCATTGCATAGTTTT
>CAYRVN010000034.1:5316-6568 GCA_964427675.1 uncultured Acidaminococcales bacterium | reverse complement strand
GCGGCACCGCCGAAAGCAACAATGGCATACTCTGCATCTTCCATTGCATAGTTTTCAACTTCTACAATGTCATCCAGATTGTTATAAAGTTTGTCATGCTGTCTGTTGGTAGCTGCTAAGGTAGCGGCTGGAGTTCCTTTTGGGAAACCGGTTTCGTCATGAACAAGGCCGGTTACATGCCAGCGGTAACCGCTGCCGAAAGGCGGCATGGCTGGAACTAAAGATTCATCAGTAGCATAAGCTTTGAATTCTTCCGGAGGGCATGTTGGCAGTTTGCGGTCTGCCTGTGGAATTTCATCATAATTGTCCGGTAACTCAATTTTTTCACGCATATGACCGATTACTTCATCCATCAGCAGGATAACCGGTACGCGGTATTTTTCGCTTAGAGCATAGGCACGTAAAGTGAGGTCGAAACATTCAGGAACACTTGCCGGTGTCAGAGCAATCAGCCAATGATCACCATGAGTTCCCCAGCGTGCCTGCATGATATCTCCCTGGGATGGCGAAGTAGGTTGGCCGGTAGAAGGGCCTACGCGCTGAACATTAACGATAACCAGAGGGATTTCCGCCATACAGGCATAGCCGATCAGTTCCTGTTTGAGGGAAAAACCAGGGCCGCTGGTGGCAGTCATAACTTTTTTACCGGTTAGGGCTGCGCCGATGATGGCACCCATGCTGGCAATTTCGTCTTCCATCTGTATAAATTTACCACCGATTTTCGGCAGTTTATCTGCTAAAGATTCAGCTACTTCGGTAGATGGCGTAATAGGGTAACCACCGAAAAATTTCACGCCTGCGGCAATTGCGCCTTCAACTACTGCCTGGTTACCTTGCAATAGAAGTATTTTAGACATAAGGTTTCACTCCTTTATTATTTTTCAACAAAAATTGCAAAATCAGGGCAGCGTGTTTCGCATTGCCCACACTTGATGCAGTCCTTTTCGTTAACGATTTCCACTTTTTCAACTTCGTTTACGGCCAGAACCTTCTTGGGGCAAAAAGCTACGCAGATGCCGCAGCCTTTGCAGCGCTCGATATGAATTTTCAGCATAAGATAACCTCCTTAAATACTTTATAGGCATAAATTTAAAGACATCAAAAAAATTAGGCTTTTGCAAGCCATACAATCCCTTCTTAATTATACAGCAAAAATTTGAGGCATTAAACCCCCGCAAACGTAAATAGTTTTAGGCAAAAGTGCCAAAATTTAAGTCAAATGATATAATGTTATTTAAAGAGGGGAGGTTTA
>CAYRVN010000034.1:3966-5216 GCA_964427675.1 uncultured Acidaminococcales bacterium | reverse complement strand
GTTAAAATAGTGTATAACCATTATTGAAGAGTGCAAAGGGGGACTCCGATACGCCAGCAGTATTGCGTATTGGAGTTCTCGCTGTTTTCAGGCTTCTTTCGCAGTAAAAAACTTATTCAAAGGAGTTGGTGAAGTATGGATGGCATCAAAAAAGAGAATGGTGAAAAATTAGGTTTTTTCAAACAGTATGGCTTCTATCTTGCTTTAGCCGTATTGGCAGCCATTGTCCTTATGCCGCCGCAGGAAGGTCTTTCGGTAGCAGGGCAAAGAATGATCGGCATCATGGTATTTTCAGTTATTGTATGGGCAACAACAGCAATCTCTTATCCTGTAAGCGCCGGCGTTATCATGACGCTGATGGCTTTCTTGATAGGGTTTGCTCCTAATCCGGCTACGGGCAAGCTTTATGGTACGGCTGGTGGTTTGACAATGGGTCTGAATGGTTTTGCTTCTACAGCATTCTGTTTGGTCGCTGCAGCAATGTTTTTGGCTGCCGCTATGACTAAAACAGGCTTGGATAAACGTATTGCTCTTGTTATCTTGTCTAAATTAGGCGCTAAGGCAAACAGGGTAGTAATAGGTGTAATTCTTTGTGGTTTTATTTTGAGTTTCTTTGTTCCTAGTACTACAGCACGTGTAGCTTGCCTGGTACCAATTGTTCTCGGTATGATCAAAGCTTTTGATGTGCCTATGAAGAGCAGATTTGCCGGTATGCTGATGATTACGGTAGCTCAGGTCGACAGTGTCTGGAATGTTGGTATTAAGACGGCAGCAGCTCAAAATATGGTCGCTGTTAATTTCATCAAAAGTCAACTGGGCGTTGATATTTCCTGGCTGGATTGGTTTATTGCAGCCGCGCCTTTCGCAATTTTAATGTCATTTTGCTTATATCACTTGATGATGTATCTGTTCCCACCTGAAATTGATGAAATCCCAGGCGGGCAAGCTACCGTCAAAAGATTGCTTCTCGAAATGGGCCCGGTAACAGCTAATGAAAAGAAATTGCTGGCTATTTCAATAGGCTTATTATTCTTCTGGACCACTGAAAAAATGCTGCATCCGCTTGATACTTCCACAACAACTATGCTCGCTGTAACTCTTTTGATGTTGCCGAAGATCGGCGTCATGAACTGGGAAGAAACAGTGCACAAAATTAATTGGGGTACAGTTCTTTTGTTCGGCGTTGGCATATCTTTGGGTTCCGCCTTGCTTTCAACTAAAGCAGCCACCTGGATGGCTAATCAAATCGT
>CAYRVN010000034.1:0-3866 GCA_964427675.1 uncultured Acidaminococcales bacterium | reverse complement strand
GGGAAGTTTACGGATTTGGCAACTTCAACCAAATCGTATTTGCGGTCTTTGACGGTATTGTCAAGATAAGGACGATGCTGCATGCTGTTCAGGTCGAGTTCGCCTTGGAAGAGGGCAACGTTTGGTTGAATGTAATCGTTAAATTCAACAATCTCAACCTTCAAACCCTGTTTAGCGGCAATCTTTTTTACTTCATCCATGATTTCTGCATGTGGGCCAGCTGTAACACCGACTTTTAAGACTTGGTCAGGTTTTTTCTCGACCGCTTTTTTGTCGCTGCCGCCGCAGCCGGCAACAGCAAACGCTGCCAGAAGCAAGCCGGTGGCTAAAATGGAAATGCTTTTTCTCATAAATAAATCCCCCTATAATTTGTTTTTGTTTAGTTTCTTTGATATATAGTTGCCAAAAGATTGGACAATTTGCACCTGGGCAATCAGGACAACAACAGTTGCTATCATGATGTCAACTCTGAAACGTTGGTAACCGTAGCGAATTGCTAAGTCACCAAGACCGCCGCCGCCGAGAGCACCCGCCATTGCTGAATAACCGATCAGACTGATGATGGCAAGCGTAATTCCTAATACAATGGAATGCAGGGCTTCCGGAAGCAGAACTTTACTGATTATCTGGAGAGGACTGGCACCCATCGCTTGTGCAGCTTCAATTACGCCGTGATCAATTTCGAGAAGGGAAGATTCAATGATACGCGCGATAAAGGGAGCGGCAGAGATGGTCAAAGGAACGATTGCTGCCGTTGTACCGATAGACGAACCTACAATCAGG
The DNA here is from genome assembly GCA_964427675.1 of uncultured Acidaminococcales bacterium. Lineage (GTDB taxonomy): Bacteria > Bacillota > Negativicutes > Acidaminococcales > Acidaminococcaceae > RZYP01. The sequence continues at coordinate 3,083 of CAYRVN010000034.1, read as the reverse complement.
CGTGTCACAGGAATGATAGCAACCATCAGGATGATGAATGGAGTAGAACGGGTTGCGTTAACTATTGCACCAAGCACTGCATTAACAGGAGCGTTTTCCAAAATGTGACCTTTGCGGGTTACCGTCAGTATTACGCCGAGCGGCAGACCGATCAAGGTGGAGATGATGGTAGAAGCGGCAACCATATAACAGGTTTCGCCAAAAGATTTTATTAAAAGATTAATGATTTCAGGAGACATAGCCCATTACCTCCATTCTGAGATTTCTTGCATGCAGATAGGTCAGCGCATCCTTGATAGAACTGCGGGTGCCGGAGATTTCTACCAGCAACGTGCCGTAAGGGGTATCTTTGATGCTGTCGATATTGCCGTAAAGTATGTTGACATCGACATCAAATTTTTTGACCAGGCTGGAAATCAGCGGATCCCCGGCTGAAGAACCAATGAAGGAAAGACGAAGCAGCAACTTGCCGCCTTCAATATATTCCTTGCTGAGCGGTACGTTTTTCAGAATTGCCGGCAGCTCAACATTGTTGATACTCTTGATGAAATCTTTGGTAGTAGGTGTTTTCGGATTGGTGAAGAGGTCAAACATGGTACCTTCTTCAATAATGTCGCCGTTTTCAATTACAGCTACCCGGTCGCAGATTTCTTTGACTACCTGCATCTGGTGCGTAATCATGACGATGGTCAGATTCATGCGTTTATTGATGTCCTTCAGCAAATCCAGGATGGATTTGGTTGTCTGCGGATCCAGTGCGGAAGTAGCTTCATCGCAGAGCAATACTTTTGGCGAGCTTGCCAAGGCTCTGGCGATACCGACACGTTGCTTCTGACCGCCGGATAGTTGTGATGGATAGTGGTCGCGGCGTTCAACCAGACCGACCAGGTCCAGCAGTGGCTCAACTTTCTTGCGGATTTCTTCTTTGGACAGTCCTTGTATCTCCAAAGGAAAAGCAATATTGTCGTAAACTGTGCGGGAAGCCAACAGATTAAAGTGTTGAAAAATCATGCCTATATTTTGCCGTGCTTTCCTGAGTTCGGCTTCGCTCATTGCGGTCAGATCCTGACCGTCAACAATTACTTGGCCACCGGTCGGCACTTCCAGCATATTGATGCAGCGAATCAAAGTGCTTTTGCCGGCACCGCTCAGGCCGATAACGCCGAAAATCTCGCCGGCATTGATGGTCAGGTTTGTTTTATGCAAAGCGTCGATGTCACCGGACTTGCTATGATATGTCTTTTCTACATTATGTAGTTCAATCATGGTATTCCTTCTTTCTCTGAATTCGAACATTAAAAAAGCCTCTTCTTTCAGAAGAGGCACGTAAATTAATTTTAACACGGCTTCATCTGTCAGGACATTCCTGAAGGATTTGGCACCGTTCACGGTTGTGATGGTTGCCGTAGCGTCATTGGGCCATTCCCTCGACTACTCTTGATGAACACTTATGAAGTTATGGGATAATGATACACACATATTCGTTTGTTGTCAATAGGAGTCAAAAAAAATCTTGCAATTTCACATAATAAAGTGTTAAAGTATTAAATAGAAGGACGTATCAAAATTATAATAGCGATTAAGGATGGTGCATCATGAGCATTACGAATAAACTAAAAGACGAGCTTACAGATCAATTATTCAAGGCAATACTTTCTTTAAAAACGGAAGAGGAATGCTATCAGTTTTTTGAAGATGTCTGTACGGTAAGTGAAATAAAAGCAATGGCTCAAAGACTTGAAGTAGCAAGAATGCTTGACGAAGGCTGTATTTATGACGAAATTGTCGAAAAGACAGGTGCCAGTACGGCTACTATTTCGCGCGTCAAACGCTGCCTTGTTTATGGAGCTGACGGGTATCGCAATGTTCTGAATTCCTTTAAAAAAGGGGACGCCAGCAATGACTAAGAAGAAAGTTCTTCAGATACCTTATGGTACTAAGGATATTTTGCCGGGAGAGGCAAGAGCAAAAAGAGAAATAGAGTCCAGCATCATCAAAAATTTCATGGCTTGGGGCTATGATGAAGTCGCAACGCCGACCTTTGAATATCTTGATACCTTTGTGGACGAAAGTACGGGTCTTTTGTCGGATAGCTTCAAATTTTTTGACAGGAATAATCAGGCTTTGGTGCTGCGCAGTGATATGACGAAGCCAATTGCCCGCATGGTGGCAACTCGATTGAATGATAATGAGCAGATCAAACGTATTTCCTATTTGGCCAATATTTTCCGCTATGAGGAAACACAGGCTGGCCGTCAGTGTGAATTCAGCCAGGCAGGTGTCGAATTGATGGGTGCTGCTGAACCATCAGCTGATGCGGAAGTACTGGCACTCGCTATCTCATCTTTGCGCGTAGCTGGTTTGAGCGATTTTACCGTGAGTCTCGGACATAGTGATTTCATAACAGGCCTCATGGAAGAAGCCGGTCTCAATGAAGACCAGACTGAAGAATTGAAGAAAAGAGTGCTGCAACATGATTTGGTCGGCTTAGAAGCGCTTTTATCGACGCTGCCGATGCCAGAAGAATTAAAGAAGGTCTTCCAGCGGCTATTGCTTTTGCACGGTGACGAAGCAATGCTTGACGAATTGCAGGAAACCGTTAGGAACGCTAAAAGCAGGCAGGCTTTACGAAATTTATCCGAAATATACCAATTAGCTAAAGAGTATGGCGTAGCGGATGTCATTCGCTTTGATTTGAGCCTGATTCGCAGCCTTGACTATTATACTGGTATGGTTTTTGAAATTTATACTTTTGATATGGGTTTTCCCATTTGCGGTGGCGGACGTTACGATAAGATGATGCAGGCTTTTGGCAAATCCTGCCCGGCAACGGGTTTTGCCGTGGGCATTGATCGCATCATGCTTGTTTTGGCACGCCAGCAAAAATTGGAAACAAAAACGGAGTGGGATTATTTTATTGCCTGGAGCTACGGCAAATTGTCACAAGCGATTGCTAAAAGCGTTGAGCTGCGCAAAATGGGCAAAACGGTAAAAGTGGCAACAACTGCCTTTACCAGAACGGTAGCCGAAAATGAACGCAAAGCCAACGACTGCAAGGAATTAATCTTTATTGAATAAAAGTT
>CAYRVN010000033.1:9752-13971 GCA_964427675.1 uncultured Acidaminococcales bacterium | reverse complement strand
GTACCACCTGGACAGGACGGTAAGGTAAATCCGTATGTGCTGGCAACTGCCGCTGAAATCGGCATCACGGAGATTTTTAAAATGGGCGGAGCGCAAGCTGTTGCTGCACTGGCCTTTGGCACAGAAAGCGTGCCAAAGGTTGAGAAAATAACTGGCCCTGGCAATATTTTTGTCACTCTCGCCAAAAAGGCTGTTTACGGTCACTGCGACATTGATATGCTGGCTGGTCCGAGCGAAATACTGATTGTCGCTGATGAGACGGCAGATCCAGCTTATCTGGCGGCTGACCTTTTGGGACAGGCAGAACATGATCCATTAGCAAGTGCCATTTTGGTCACTGACGACTTAGCTGTGGCGGAAGCAACTGTTAAGCAGTTGGAGGTACAGCTGGCAAAACTCCCTCGCGCTGAAATCGCCGCTTTGTCACTCGCCAATCAAGGCAAAATAATTGTTGCCAAAGATATGGAAACAGTCATAGAAATGGCAAATTTGTCGGCACCGGAGCATCTGGAAGTCATTACCAAAGAGCCTTTTGCGCTGCTCCCTTATATCAGAAATGCCGGAGCAATTTTCCTGGGCGCCTATTCACCGGAACCGTTGGGTGATTACTACGCCGGGCCCAATCACGTCCTACCGACTGGCGGCACCGCAAAATTTTATTCGGTACTCAATGTAGAAACTTTCATGAAGAAAACAAGTATTATTGCTTATACGCAGCAGGCTTTAGCGGCTGTAAGTGATGATATCATTGAAATGGCTGAGGCGGAGGGATTAAGAGCCCATGCCAACGCCATCAGAGTTCGCGTAGGAAAGGAGTAGCCTGATGACTGCATTCAAAGCTCGTAAGGGCCTGGAAGAAATTGAAGAATATACGGTCGAGCATATCGAGGCCGAAATCGTAGTTAATGCTAATGAATGCAATTGGGGCTTGCCGGTCGCTGTTCAGACCGAAATTGCCGATGCAGCTAGAGGGTTTGCTTTTAACCGCTATCCGTCTATGAAGGCTGAAAGACTTTGCCGGCTGATTGCCGCTGATTTTGGAGTGCCTGAAGCAAATGTGCAGGTTGGTAATGGCTCCAGCGAACTTTTGCAAATGGCTTGTTACGCATTCGGCGGCAGCGGACGCAAGATAGCTTTTCCTTCACCTTCTTTTTCAATGTATGGCGTTTATACAAAACTTTCTGATAGCAAGTCTCTACCCTACAATTTAAACGAAGACGGCTACATTGATTCCGAAGAGGTTATTGCCTTCTGCAATCGTGAAAAACCCAATTTGTTAATTATATGTAATCCTAATAATCCCACAGGCAATTATAACTCTCTTTGGCAAGTGGAAAAGATCCTGGCGAACGTCGATTGTCCCGTAATAATGGATGAGGCGTATATGGAGTTTGCCGGCGGTTATGAAGCAGATTTTGCAGGTTCTACGATGACGTTGCTCGCAAAATATGATAATTTCATCTGTCTGCGTACTTTTTCCAAGGCTTATGGACTGGCTTCCATGCGTGTTGGTTACGCGGTGGGCAGCAGAGAGCTGATGAGAATTCTTGGCAAGGTGCTTTTGCCTTATCATGTTAATGCTTTTTCTTTGCTGACTGCGGAAATCGTTTACAAGCACAAACAGCTTTTTGTTGAACGGACTAACCAGATTATTGCTGAAAGAGAAAAAATGAGGAATGCCTTGGCAGAACTGGGATTCAAAGTCTGGGATTCAGCAACTAATTTTTTAATGTTTACAGCTTTGCCGGAACTGGCAGCTAAGCTTAGCTTATTTGGGAAAAACGAAGCGCTGGCAGCCGAGGAAGGTACGGCAACAAAACTGGCAGGACAAACGGTGTTCAGATTTTTAGCTAACAGGAAAATCCTGGCACGTGATTTTACACGAAACGCAGCTTTAGAAGGTGGCATCCGTTTAACTTTGGGAACTCCCGAAGAAAATGCGATAATTCTTGAAACTATAAAAGAGGTTTGCAAAAAAGCAGGAGGGGTCTAGTGATGAGAACGGCTGAAATCGAGCGTCAGACTTTAGAAACAAATATACAGCTTTGTTTAAACCTTGATGGCGAAGGCAAAACAGAAATTGAGACTGGTATAGGCTTTCTTGACCACATGCTTGTGTTGCTCGCCAAACATGCTTTTTTTGATCTTAGTGTCAAGGCAAGCGGGGATTTGGCTGTGGACTCCCATCATACGGTCGAAGATTGCGGCATTGTGCTTGGACAGGCACTGAAGCAGGCAATTGGCAATAAAACCGGCATTCACCGCTACGGCAGCTGCTTTTTGCCGATGGATGAGGCACTGGCGCATGTTGTTCTTGATTTCAGTGGGCGCCCTCTGCTTGTTTGGCGGGCAGAAGTTCCTAAAGTGGTGTTAGGCAATCTGGAAACAGAAATGATAGAAGAGTTTTTCCGCGCCGTAGCTGCTGAAAGCGGTCTGACTTTGCATGTGCGCTTGCTTTATGGGCAAAATACACATCATATCATTGAAGCAATTTTTAAAGCCTTTGCCAGAGCGCTTGCTGAGGCAGTGGCCTTTGATGCGCGCGTTAAGGGAGTTATGAGCAGTAAGGGGAAATTATGAGCGAGAAGATTGTAATTATAGATTATGGCATGGGCAATCTGCACAGTGTGAACAAGGCGATGAAATACGTAGGCGCAGAAGTCGAAGTTACTTCAGAGGCAGACAAGATAGCCAAGGCTGACAAAGTAATTCTCCCAGGTGTCGGTGCTTTCGGCGATTGCATGCTGAACCTGGAAAAATATGGCTTGGTTCCTGTTATTAAGGAAACACTTGCCAGCGACAAACCTTTTCTGGGTATCTGTCTGGGCTTGCAGCTTTTATTCGAAGGGAGCGAGGAAGCTCCCGGAATACAAGGACTGGGTTTTTTCAAAGGACAGGTTGAAAAGATCAAGACTGATCTAAAAGTACCGCATATGGGCTGGAACAGCCTTATTTTGAAAACGCCTTCGCCGCTGCTTACCAAGGCAGCTGACGGTTACGTGTATTTTGTCCATAGTTTTCACGCTGTTCCTGAAGATAAAGGCATTATTACTGCCGTGTGCGATTATGGCACTGAGGTGACTGCCGCTGTGGGCAGAGCAAATGTACAGGCGGTGCAGTTCCATCCTGAGAAATCCAGCAAAGTTGGCTTAGGAATTTTACAATCCTTTAAGGAGTGGCAGTTATGATTCTTTTCCCTGCAATAGATATCAGAAATGGCCGCTGTGTGCGGCTGACGGAAGGCAAATTCGAGTGTGAAACCGTTTTTGCGGAAGATCCGGCAGAAATGGCTGTGCGCTGGGCAGATGCGGGTGCTGAATACTTGCATGTTGTTGATCTTGACGGTGCTTTGGCCGGTCAGAGTGCGAACATAGAGGTTATCAAGAGAATTTTAGCCAAAGTTAAAATACCGGTACAGGTTGGCGGCGGTATCCGTACATTAGCAAATATAGAAAATATGCTGGCTCTCGGGGTTACTCGTGTTATTCTTGGTTCCGTCGCAGTTCGCAACCCTGAGCTTGTGCGTGAGGCTTGCCAAAAATTCCCAGGTCAGGTCGTGGTCGGCATTGATGCCAAAAATGGCGAAGTGGCTGTCGAAGGCTGGGGCATTGGCGGAGGTATCGATGCAGTCGAATTGGCGAAAAAGATGGCGGCTGTCGGTGTAGAACATATTATTTTTACTGATATCAGCAGGGATGGTATGCTCTCAGGCGTTAACGTCGAAGCAACCGCAGAGCTTGCCAAGACCAGCGGTATTAAAGTAATTGCGTCAGGAGGAGTTTCTTCACTGGCAGATCTCAAAGCCTTGCAGGAACATGCGGCAGACGGCATTGAAGGCTGCATCATCGGCAAGGCTATTTATACAGGTGCTATTGATTTAAAAGAAGCCTTAGCTGCGCTTAAGGAGGAATAAAATGCATACGAAGAGAATTATTCCCTGTCTGGATGTGAAAGCCGGTCGCGTAGTAAAAGGTACAAACTTTGTTGGTCTGCAGGATGCCGGTGACCCGGTCGAACTTGCGCATATCTATGATGAAGAGGCTGCTGACGAATTGGTATTTCTCGATATTACGGCTTCGGTGGAACAGCGGAAGGCTATGCTCGATGTCATCAATCGTACAGCTGGTGAAGTCTTCATGCCCTTAACTGTTGGCGGCGGCATCAGTACTGCCAGCGATATACGCAATGCTTTGAATGCAGGTGCTGATAAAACTTCATT
>CAYRVN010000033.1:0-9652 GCA_964427675.1 uncultured Acidaminococcales bacterium | reverse complement strand
ATCCGGCAGGTTAAGGAATACTTACGCAGCCGGGGAGTGGAGGTAAGGCTATGAGAATAGATTTTGCAAATCTTAAGTTTGATGAAAAAGGTCTGATTCCTGCGATTGTACAGGATGTGAAAACCAATGCGGTTTTGATGCTGGCTTATATGAATGAAGAATCCTTGGCAAGAACGGTAGAAACCGGTTATACCTGGTTCTGGAGCCGCAGCCGCCAGGAATTATGGAATAAAGGGGCTACTTCCGGACACATGCAGAAAGTTCTTGGCATAACTTACGATTGCGACGGTGATACACTGCTTTTAAAGGTTGAACAAATCGGCAATGCCTGCCATACCGGCAATTACTCATGCTTCAGCTATCCTTTGTGGAACGACGCCGAAGGGAAAAATCTGCCTGTTGTCGGTGAAGCAAATTTGCCTAGTGTCCTGTCCGAACTGTATGCTGTCATTCAGGATAAAAAAGAACATGGCGGCGATAAATCCTATACAAAATATCTTTTCATGTCAGGTCAGGACAAAATCCTGAAAAAAGTGGGCGAAGAATCAACTGAAACGATTATTGCTTCCAAAAACAATGACAGCAAGGAAATTGTTTACGAGATGAGCGATTTGTGGTATCATTGTCTGGTACTCCTGGCCTACCATAATATCGAGCCTGGAGACTTGCTTGCCGAGTTAGGCGGCCGACGCAAAAAGGAAAACAACAGCAAGTATTAAGGCAGATTTTCGAAATACTTTCTCAACATAACTTATAAGATAAAAACTCCTGCCACAATTTCTGTAGCAGGAGCTTTGTTTCTATAGGGAGAAACCTTATGTCGGCTGGTATATTTTGTTTTCTCAGGCAATTGCCATTTTTGATTGTATATATGAAGGAGGATTTTTTGTGAAGAAACCAGTTTTGGTTATCGGGCATCTTAATCCTGATACTGATTCTATTTGTTCTGCTATTGCTTACGCTTATCTGAAAGAAAAGCTAGGTGTGAATGCCATTGCCGCCAGAGCAGGAAAAATAAACCCGGAAACACAGTTTGTTCTTGACTATTTCAAAGTTCCTGCACCGATACTTATCAACGATTTGTATCCTCGTTTGGGTGATATTAAATTGAAAGCAATACCAAGCGTTTTGCCGGAAACCACTTTGCATGAAGTCGGTAAGATTTTTGCTGAACAAAACCTGCGCGCGCTACCAGTTGTAGAAGAGACAGGAAAACTTGTCGGCATGATTGCGCTTAAGGACTTGGCAATGCGCTATTACAATGAAATGTCTATTCATGACTTGCACGAGGCAGAAGTTTATTACAAAAGCATTTTAACAGCTCTTGATGGCAAACTGTTTTGTGGAGATCTGGAGAAAAAATTCTTTGGTAGGATCAAAATTGGTGCATCAGCAGTTGAAACCATCAATGCTTCCATTGGCAAACAGGATATCCTGATTATCGGCGATCGCATCGATGCACAGCTTGCAGCACTGAATGCCGGTGTTGCCGGGTTGATTTTGACGAGAGATACCAAAGTTGAAAACGAAGTACTGGAGCTGGCTCAAAAACTAGGAGCTCTGATTATAAGCACCCCTCATGATACTTATAAGACAGCTCGTCTTATCAATCAAAGCGTACCAGTGAAATTCCTGATGACCAGAGAAGTAGTAAGCTTTACCAATGCCGATCTTTTCGGCGAAGTACAGGCTAAAATGGCTGCAACCGACTTTATTTGCTATCCGGTCATCGAAAAGGGCAAATACATTGGCGCCGTAGACCAGCAAAGCATTATGGAACATCCGCACCGTGAAGTAATTCTGGTCGACCATAATGAGCGCAGCCAAGCTGTTGAAGGCGTGGAAGAAGCGCGTATCTTAGAGATAATTGACCATCACAGACTTGGTGGTCTGACAACAAGCGCCCCTATCTACATCAGACAGGAACCTGTTGGCTCGACTGCTACAATTGTTGCTAATCTGATTTTCCATCGTGGTGTGGAAATGGAACCAAAGATTGCAGGCGTATTGATGTCAGCCATACTTTCCGATACATTGCTCTTCAGATCACCAACGGCAACATCGATTGATAAGGAAATAGCTCTGAAGTTGGCAGCCATTGCCGGTATTGAAGATGTCGAAGAATATGCCATGAAATTACTAAGACACGGTGATGTCATCAGTACCATGTCACCGGCTGATTTGGTGCGCAACGATATCAAGGAATTTGATTTCGGCGAACAAAAAGTTGGTGTTGCGCAGGTAAATATTATGGATCGCGAATATGCGAAGACTAAATATCCTGAGCTGCAAGCTGCTCTGCAGACCTTGAAAAAGGAAGATGGCTATGATTTCGCTTTGCTTCTCGTAACCGATATTCTTGGACAGGCAAGCGACCTGCTTGTTGCCGGGGAACCGCAAAGCATTTTAATACCGGCTTTTGGTGAGAAAACAGAAGAGGGCTTCTATTATCTGCCAGGGTGTCTTTCCCGTAAAAAGCAGGTTATACCACCTTTGACAGAAGTATTCCGTTAAAACTTAACTGTTGGGAAAGTGCTGAAAATATATTTGCGAATGGCGGTATGAGATTGAATGCAGCAAAAGATAGAAGAAAAGGAATAATCATGGTTTTGAGCGGGGCTTCCCTGTGGGGAGCTTCCGGAGTGGCCGTGCAGTATTTATTCGAAGTTCAGCATCTTGACCCCACTTGGCTGGCTAGTGTGCGTATGCTTGTAGCAGGTCTCATAATGCTGCTTTTTAACTATCAAGGTGGCGGAGACGTTTTTTCTATCTGGCAGAATGCAAGATATAGAAAGCAGCTTGTTATTTTCGGCATTTTTGGCATGATGGCAACTCAATACACGTATTATCTGGCAATTAATTATGGCAACGCAGCTACAGCTACAATCTTGCAGTATCTGATGCCAGTCATTGTTTTAGTTTATGCAGTCTGGAAACTTAAACGCCGACCTGACCATACTGAAGTTTTGGCTGTTCTTTCAGCAATGCTTGGTACTTATCTTTTGATTACCAAAGGACAGTGGGATAAGCTGGCTATTTCCGAGGAAACACTTTTTTGGGGTGTTTTATCAGCATTTGCCATGGCTTTTTATACGATTCAGCCTAAGGAACTTTTGTTAAAGTATTCATCGGCAATTGTCATCGGTTGGGCGATGGTTATCGGGGGAGGCATTTTGACGCTTGTGCGCAGACCATGGCCGTTTATTGGCATTTGGGATATGCATACATTCCTTGCCTTGGTGGCTGTCATAATTTTTGGCACGATAATTGCTTTTTACACTTATCTGGAAAGCACAAAATATATCAAGCCTTCAGAAGTAGGTGCACTGGCCTCGGTAGAACCGCTTTCTTCCGTTGTACTGTCGGTATTGCTTTTAAATGTAGACTTCGGCATACCCGATAGTATCGGAGTTGCCTGTATTCTTGGTACGGTATTCTTGCTTTCCAGGCGAAAATAATAAAACCGTTATTCTTATTAATAAGAATAACGGTTTCTTTTTTATCTTACAGTGTTTTTAAATCATTTATTAAATTATGAACCTGTTCTTCAGAAGTCGCCCAACTGGTACAGAAGCGCACGGCTCGCGTGCCATTGTCAAAGACTTCCCAGGAACCAATACCGTATTTCTGGGTCAGCGTTTCATACATTTTTTCTGTCAGAATGGGGAATTGTTGATTGGTAAAGGATTCCGCGACAAAAGGCAGGCCCTTTTCCTTAAAAGCTTGTTTCAGCAGCATGGCCATGTTAATGCCGTGCTGGCAGATTTTTTCATATAGGTTATCGGTAAACAGTGTCTGGAACTGTAAGCCAAGGAGGCGGCCCTTAGCCAAGACAGCGCCGCTTTGTTTCATAATTGTATGAAAATCCGCCTTTAAGTCAGGATTAAGGATGACAGCTGCTTCACCGAACAGCGCTCCGCATTTGGTGCCGCCGATGTAAAATACGTCGCACAGTCTGGCAATATCTTTCAGCGTAAGGTCGGTGCCGGGTGACATGAGTCCATAGCCCAGACGCGCACCATCAAGAAAGAGATAGAGACCATACTTTTTGCAGGTTGCAGACAGGTCTTCGAGTTCTTTTTTGCTATATAGTGTGCCAACCTCGGAAGGATGGGAGATATAAACCATCTTGGGCTGTACCCAGTGCTCGCGTTTGGGATCATTCAAATAAATGAGGTAGTTTTCTTCAATTTGCTGAGCTGTCAATTTGCCATCAGCAGTTGGTAATTCGAGCACCTTGTGACCGGTATGTTCAATTGCACCGGCTTCGTGCGTGTTGATGTGACCAATAAAAGAGGAGTAAACTCCTTGGAATGGCCTGAGGGCGGCGCTGATGATAGTGAAGTTGGTCTGTGTGCCTCCGATAAAAAGATGAACATCGGCATCTTCACGGCCACAAGCTGTTTTAATAAGAGCTTTTGCGGCATCGCAGTATTGATCGCTGCCATAAACACCAGTCTGCTCCATATTTGTTTCCAGAAGTTTTTGCATAATTAAGGGATGGGCGCCTTCAGAGTAGTCATTGGTAAAATAGTACATACAATTACTCCTTCTTATTGATTATTTGTTTTCTTTCCTTGCTTTGATTATTTCAAAAACAATTGGCAAGACGGAAAAAACAATTATGCCCAGAGTTACATGGGAGAAGTTGTTTTTGACAAAGGACATGTTGCCGAAGAAGTACCCGGCACCGATGAAAAGGGTAACCCAGGCGATAGCACCAATAATATTGTAGACGGCGAAAGTCCGGTAATGCATGTTGCCGATACCGGCAACGAAAGGCGCAAAAGTACGGACAATCGGTACGAAACGGGCAAGGAAGATAGCTTTATGACCGTGCTTTTCGTAGAACTTCTGAGCTTTTTCAATGTGTTCAGGCCTGATTAAGCGGTTGTGGCGAGCAATCAGCTGATGACCGAGTTTCTCGCCTATCATATAGTTACAGGCGTCGCCGAGGATAGCTGCGGTAAGGCAAATGATGAAGAGCGTCGGTAAATGCAGGCTGTCTGCTGTAGCTGCAAGAGCGCCGCAGGCAAATAGTAAAGAGTCGCCGGGTAAAAAGGGTGTAACGACTAAGCCTGTTTCGCAGAAAAAAATTGCAAACAACAAAAAATAAATCAAAGAACCATAATCCTGCATGATAGCGGGAATATAGCGATCAAAATGCATAACATACTCAGTGAAGTAAAAAAACATGGTATTGAAATAATATATTATAGTTTCCATAGAACAGTCCTTCCCGAACAATTATTAACTTATAGTTTATCACAGAAACGCGAGAGCGCAATAGCGGGAAAAGTGCTATAATAAGTAATACAATGTACAAAGGAGTAAAAAATATGCCAGAAAAAGACTCACCATGTTGGTGCGGCAGCGGCAAGGCTTATAGCGAATGCCATCTGCCCATTGAAAAAAAGATACAGGAATACAAAGAAAAAGGCTATGAAGTGCCCGATCTTTCCATGTTGAAAACACCGGAACAGATTGCCGGCATCAAAGAGTCCTGCGATATCAATACCGGTGTGCTTGATTATGTAGAGAAACACATCAAGGCTGGTATGAGTACGGAGGACATTGATGTTTTGGTTTATGATTATACAGTTGCCCACGGCGCAATTCCGGCACCATTGAATTTCATGGGTTTTCCAAAGAGCTGCTGTACTTCAGTCAACGAAGAGGTTTGCCACGGCATTCCGGACAAAAATGTCATTTTGAAAAGCGGCGATATCATCAATGTCGACGTATCAACAATTTATAAAGGCTATTACTCTGATGCCTCGCGTATGTTCATGATTGGTAAGGTTGACAAGAAGAAACAGGACCTTGTGGCTATCACCAGGGAGTGCCTGAGAATAGGTATTGAAGCAGCTAAACCATGGGCCTTCATGGGAGATATAGGTGCTGCTATCGGCAATTATGCCCACAAACGAGGCTATTCAGTAGTGCGTGAATTTGGCGGACATGGCGTTGGCATTGATTTTCATGAAGAACCTTTTGTTTGTCATGTAGGCAAAAAAAATACCGGGATGCTGTTAGTTCCCGGCATGATTTTTACTATTGAGCCAATGATCAATATGGGTAAGAAAGATATCTATGTTGATGCGGCAAATGACTGGACTGCCTTGACCATAGATGGTATGCCATCTGCACAATGGGAGCATACGGTATTGATAACCGAAAAAGGCGCAGTAAGTCTGACCTATTGATTTTGCACTTGACCAGATGTAACGCTTTGCCTTTGCGGCAAAGCGTTATTATTGTTTTTTGCCTTTTTTCTGCCAGAATTCATGGAATTTTTTCACCATGGTTTTTTGTGCCAATTGTTCCGGCCATAACTCCTGATTGGGGGAGTTGCGCATAGCGGCAGCAAGATGGTCGTAAACCTCAGGACTGATGGCGGCAAGCGCCTCAATATGTTCTTTTATTTCCTGGCGTTTCGTATGACCATCATAAGGACAAGGGTTTTTCAATGGCTGCAGACCTATTGCTTTGACGGCGGCGATGATTTCCGACTCTCTGTAATAAAGCAGAGGCCTTAAAACGGTCATGCCGGAACGCGACAGTCTGGTCACCGGCAGGAAAGTACGCAGTTGACCGGAAGTCAGAACGTTCATCAAAAAGGTTTCTACGGCATCGTCATGATGGTGGGCGAGCGCAATTTTATTGAAGCCAAGTTCTTTGGCCTTGCGGTTAGTAGCTGCGCGTCTGAAGTAAGCGCAAGTAAAGCATGGTGTATTGCCTTTGTTTTGCCAGGCTTCCATTACGTTGACTTTTTCATGGTAGTGTACAAGACCATAGCTTGCACAGAAAGCTTGCAGTTCTTTTTCTGGGAAATCAGGGCTGAACATACCATCAACGGTGTAGCAGGCAAGTTCGAATTTAATTGGTGAATATTTTTGAGCTTCAGCTAAAGCTGCAGTGAGAAACATACTGTCTTTGCCGCCGGAGAGACCGATCAGGATTTTGTCACCGTCGCTAAGCATGTCAAACTCTATAAGGGCACGCCAAAGTTTACTGAGTAATTCAGCAGGAACATAAGTTTTATCAGACATTCAAATTTTACGCTGCACAAGGCGCCAAACGGCTTAAATGCAGAGTTTCCTCCTTATATAGCAATATTAATTGTAATCATTATGACATAAAGTTACAAAAAAAGCATTAGAAGGAAATCGGCAAATCTGTTAAAATTATATTTGGACTTATTATTTAGAAATGGACTTGTGAGGAAAAAATGAACAAAATTTTACACGGATTGAACGAAGAACAAGCGGCAGCAGTACAACACACGGAAGGGCCAATGCTGATTATGGCAGGCGCCGGTTCCGGTAAAACAAAGACTCTTACATGCCGTATCGCATGGTTGCTCGCGCAGGGGGTACCGCCTTATAAAATTTTGGCCATAACTTTCACCAACAAGGCAGCGGGAGAAATGCGCAGACGTGTCGACAAGATGGTCGGGCCTGCGGCGAAGGATGTTTGGCTTTTTACTTTTCATGCTTTTTGCGCACGTTTTCTGCGCATGGAAATTGATAAACTTGGTGGCTATGCTTCAAATTTCGTCATTTATGATACGAACGACAGCAAAAATGTCTTGAAAGAAGTATTAAAGGAATTGAATCTGGACGAAAAGAATTTTCCGGTTAATTCCATCATCGGGCAGATTTCCAATGCTAAGAACAACATGCAGGATGCCAGAGCGTATGCTCGTAACGCAGCTGATTTTCATTCGCAAAAGATTGCCGAAATTTTTAGCGCGTATGAAAAGAAACTAATGTTGAATAATGCTTTGGATTTTGATGATCTTTTACTTCTGACAATTCGTTTGTTGCAGCAGAATGAAGAGATAAGAACAAAATACCAGGAAAGATTTTCCTATCTGATGGTTGATGAATATCAGGATACCAACCATGTACAATATTTACTGACGAAGATTCTGAGCGAAAAGCATCACAATCTTTGCGTAGTCGGTGATGTCGATCAAAGTATTTATGGTTGGCGCGGTGCCGATATTCAAAATATCCTGGATTTTGAGAAGGACTACCCGGAAGCTAAAGTTATTAAACTTGAGCAGAATTATCGTTCTACACAGGTGATTCTTGACGCGGCTAATGCCGTTATCGAAAATAATACCGCAAGAAAGCCTAAAGAACTCTGGACTGAGAACCCTAACGGTACACCGATTACTTATTATCAGGCTGTCGATGAACGTGATGAAGCACGTTTCGTCATAGAACAAGTACTGGAACTACAAAAGGAAGAGAATATCAAGCTCGGTGATGTGGCAGTCTTATATCGTACTAATCCGCAGTCACGTATTTTTGAAGAAATGCTGATCAAGAGCGGTTTGCCTTATGTAATGGTAGGCGGCCAAAAGTTCTATGACCGCAAGGAAATCAAAGATATTCTGGCATATCTGCGTGTTATTTATAATCCTAATGATACCTTGAGTTTATTGCGTATCATCAATGTACCAAGACGTGGCATCGGTGATGCGACAATTAGCAAGTTGCAGGCTTGCGCCTTGGAGAACGGGAGCAATTTATTTGAGATAGTTTCCAATCCAACTTTGGTCAAAGGTTTGAGCAGTCGTTTTGTCAGCAAATTAGAAGAATTGGCTTCGATAGTTTTTGCGCTGATGGAAATGTCTACAGTTATGCCTGTAGAGGATTTGCTGCAGGAGGTTATGAACAGGACCGGTTACCTGGAAGAACTTGAAAACGAACATACAATGCAGGCTCAGGGCAGGATAGACAACTTACAGGAGCTTATAAGCGTAGCTAAAGAGTTTGCGACTTCTGAAGAAGAAAACAGTCTGGAAAACTTCCTTGGACATGTTGCTTTGGTAGCCGATATAGACGATGCTCACATTGAGGGCGATGCACTGACCTTGATGACATTACATTCTTCCAAAGGACTGGAGTTCCCAATAGTTTTCTTAGCTGGCTTGGAAGAAGGGATGTTCCCTCACCAACGCACGTTGATGGATGAGGAAGAAATAGAAGAAGAACGTCGTCTTTGCTATGTTGGTATTACGAGGGCGGAAAAACATTTATTCCTCAGTGGTGCTAAGATGAGAATGGTTTTTGGTCACACAGTTATGTACCCGCCGTCCAGATTCCTGAAAGAAATTCCACGGGCACTTCTGACAGTAAAGAAAAAGGAAGTTGAACAACGCATTTTCCAGGATACAAGCAGCAGGAAGCAAGAAAAAGTCGGCGAGATGAACTGGTTGATTAAAAAACCAGCCAAGAGTTTTGCACCTAATATTGCAAACGGACAAGGTATTGCCAAATTCATTGTTGGTGACAAGGTTACACATGCTAAATGGGGCTTAGGAACGATAGTAAGCGCCAAAGATAATGTTGACGGGCAGGAAGTCAAAGTTGCTTTTGCAGGTGAAGGTGTTCGTAGTCTTTTGACGAAATTTGCTGTGTTAAAGAAAGTTTAATGGCAAAAAGCAGAGGGGAGCAGTTCGGATGGATGATCTATTCAAAACGCAGGCTGCTAAAAAAATGGAAGACCTGCGTGCGCAAATCAGGCGGCATGAGCATTTGTATTATGTGCTGGATATGCCGGAAATATCGGACGCCGAATATGACGAACTGGTTGCAAACTTACGAAAACTGGAAGCAGAGTACCCTGAACTTATTAC
>CAYRVN010000032.1:8950-15037 GCA_964427675.1 uncultured Acidaminococcales bacterium | reverse complement strand
CTATTTCCATTATAGTGGCAGAAAAAATTGCCAGGAACGATTATGCAGGGGCAGGAAGAATTTTTCGTGTTTCCTTGGGTCTGATGGTGGGTACCGGCATTTTTTTTGCGGCAGTTTTATATGGCATGGCAGGTTTTTTGATTGAAAACAATGTGATTCGCGATGAGCGATCCTATCAGGCCTTGATAGCGCTCACGCCAGCTGTCTTTTTTGCAACGATTCTGGCTAGCTTTCGAGGCTATTTTCAGGGACATCAGATGATGACGGCCCCGGCAGTTTCCCAGATTCTGGAGCAGTTTGTCAGAGTCATAACTATGGTTGTGCTCGCTTACTACCTGCTGCCTTATGGACTGGAGTACGCCGCAGCGGGCGCTGCTTTCGGTGCTGTTCCTGGGGCATTAACAGGCTTGATCGTGCTATCTTTTTTCTATGCAAAGTATCACAGAAGGTGGCAGCAATTGTCACTCACTAACGCTGCTGCTGCACAAGAATCAATTAAAGAAATTGCTGTGCGCCTGGTAAAGCTCGCTTTACCGGTATCCTGCGCCAATATAATGCTGCCCGTGGTTACAGGCATCGATATGCTGATTATTCCTGGACGCCTGGAAGCGGCTGGGCATACAGTGGAACAGGCAACAACACTTTTTGGCTATTTTGCCGGCATGGGGCTGCCACTTGTTATGTTGGCAACAATTCCAACGGCATCATTAGCCGCCAGCATAGTTCCAGCTGTTTCTGAAGCACACGCGCTTCAGAACTCGGAAGCTATTCGCCAAAAGTCGCTTACCGCTATTCGCTTATGTCTTTTGCTGACCTTACCGGCGGTAGTAGGCCTGGCAGTTTTGGCGGAACCAATTTCACTACTGTTATACGGAACCAAGGCTGCAGCCTCCTCTATTGCGCATCTGGCGCCAGCAATCTGTCTTTTGGGCTTGCATCAGATTACGACAGGAATGCTGCAAGGAACAGGTATGGCTATGATACCGATGCTTAATATGATTGCCAGTACGCTGCTTAAGATATATCTGGTCTGGCAGTGGACTGCTGTTCCAACATACGGGATCGTTGGTGCCGCCTGGGCTACTAATATCAACTTTGGGCTGGCAGCTGCCCTGAATCTGTTTTTTCTTGTTCGGTATTCGACTTTTTCCTTTCCTGTTAAGACATCGGCAAAAATACTTATGGCAGCTTTGTTAATGGGTATTTGTGCATATTTGTCATATCTGGAAGTTGCTAGATACCTGGCAGGCAACACTATCAGCACTCTGCTCGCAATTTTGAGCGGCAGTATAGTATATTTTATTGTGCTTGTGTTTAGCAATGAATTGAAGGCAGGGGAATTGGCAAAGATGCCTTTTTTGGGAAATCATTTGGTTAAAATTTGTAAAAATCTTCATTTGATGAGGGATGAAAAATGAGTAATGGCAGTCTTACAATCGTGGGCTTGGGCCCTGGCAGCGCTGGTTATCTTTCTGTAGAAACGCAGCGCGCCTTGCAAAATGCTGAAAAAATTATTTTGCGCACCGCCATGCATCCTACGGTGAAGGAACTGGAAACGCAACAAATTCATTTTGTCAGCTGTGACAATTTTTATGAGGAAGGTCGTACATTTGAAGAAGTTTACGCTAAAATAGTTGACCATGTTTTAGCGGAAGCTAAGAGCAGTAAGGTCGTTTATGCAGTGCCTGGCAGCCCCTTGGTAGCAGAAAGAACTGTTGTTCTTTTGCGGGAAGCCTGCTCAACACAGGGACTGAAGCTTGAAATTCTGCCGGCAATGAGTTTTTTGGATCTGGCCTACGTCAAGCTGAATCTGGACCCGATCACCGGACTTAGAATTGCTGACGCTGCGGATGAAAAATTGTTGTCTGATGCAGGAAGATATCCTCTGATTATTACTCAGGTTTATAGCAAAATGGTTGCTGCGGAACTAAAACTAAACCTGATGGAAGTAATGGATGATGAAGACGAAGTTTTCTTTATGCGCAATCTGGGCTTGCCTGATGAAGTGTGTAAACCTGTTCCCCTCTATGAATTAGACTGGCAGGAAAACATAGACCATTTAACCACGGTTTATGTCCCTGTTCGAGAAAAAGGGACAATGGATATGTCGCCTTTGGTTGATGTTGTTAAAACCTTGCGTGAACCTGGGGGCTGTGTTTGGGATAGGGAGCAGACGCATGAGAGCATTCGTAAAGGCTTGATTGAAGAAACCTATGAGCTTTTGGAGGCTATCGACAATAAAGACCTTAAAGGCATGAGGGAAGAACTGGGTGATGTTTTGCTGCAGGTAGTTTTCCATGCACGTCTTGCTGAAGAAGAAGGCGGCTTTACCATGCAGGACGTCATTGACGACATAGTAGGGAAGTTGATAAACCGCCATCCACACGTGTTCGGTACTATTGAAGTTGGTAATTCTGAAGAAGTGATTCACAACTGGGAAAAAATCAAAGCCGAAGAAAAGAAGGAAAGAACGATGGTTTTGGATGGTGTTTCTCCAGGCCTGCCTACGTTGATGAGAGCCTACAAATTGCAATCCAAGGCTGCAAAAGTAGGTTTTGACTGGCCGAATACTGCCGGCGTTTTGCAAAAAATAGAAGAAGAACTAAAAGAAGTTGCGGAAGCAGTAGCTGAAAAAGACAATGACCATGTTGAATGGGAAATTGGAGATGTGCTTTTTGCCATTGCCAATTATGCCAGACATCTAGGAATAGAGCCAGAAACAGCCCTTAACAGAGCGAACAACAGATTTGTGGCTCGCTTCAATTTTATCGAGCATTCAGTACTTGCTTCAGGCAGGAACTGGGCGGACTTTTCTCTGGTTGAACTCGAAAAATTGTGGCAGGAAGCTAAAAAAAGTGAAAAAAATTAAAAAAAACATCAAAAAACCTCGTTAGTAAGCAGGAATAATGCGAAAAATAACGAATTATAGGCATAAGTTAGTAATGTACTTAGCTTAGGCACCGTACAAATAAAAAATCAAGGAGGATTTTATTGTGAACAAGAGTGAATTGATTGCAGCTGTCGCAGAAAAGACCGGTATGACCAAAAAAGATTCTGAAAAGGCAGTAGGTGCTTTGCTCGAAACTATTAAAACTGCTGTCGCAAAGAAACAAAAAGTACAATTGATTGGTTTTGGTACTTTCGAACCTCGCGTTCGCGCTGCGCGCACTGGCAAAAACCCACGTACAGGCGAAGCTATTAAAATCGCTAAAGCTACTGTACCTGCGTTCAAAGCTGGCAAAGCATTCAAAGACGTAGTTAACAAGAAAAAATAATTGTTGATTGTATTCTTGGATACTGTACAACCTGTTGGGCAACCAACAGGTTGTTTTTTATATATGCACAATGATGTCGGAAATGATATACTATAATTACTAAGTATGTGGGATGTGAGGCAGAATGATGGCAAGAAAGAGACGACATATCAACGGCTTTAAGCTTTTGTTGCTGTTTATAGCCGTATGTTTTCTGCTGGCGTTGGCCCATAAAGAATATAATATTTACCAAGTCAATAAAGAATTGGAAAAGACTCAGAAAAGAATAGAGTCATTGAAGGAAGAACAGGAAAAACTGGAAACGGAACGGCAGAAACTTGATGACCTCAAATATATTGAAAAATTAGCCCGTGAAGAACATAACATGGTTGGTAAGGATGAAGTACCTTTGTTTATTATTGAAGAAAAGGGAACGTCGCCAACTAAGGGAAAACAGTAAATTGTTTTTCAGGTTGACACCAATTTGGTTCGAAGGTTATAATTAGTCGCAAGAACAAAAATTATAAGGGGGATCATTGATCTTTATGGCTCTTGAAGTAGGCGCAATTGTGGAAGGCGAAGTATCTGGAATCACTAATTTTGGCGCTTTTGTGCAGTTGCCGGAAGGAAAAGTAGGCCTTATCCACATTTCTGAGGTATCCAATGTTTATGTTAAAGACGTTCATGATTTTTTAAAGGAAAAAGACAAAGTAACGGTTAAAGTCTTGTCTATCGACGAGAAGGGCAAAATTGGCTTATCAATTAAACAATTGATGCCGCCGCCAGCTCCTAGAAAACCTGTAGAACGTCGCCCAGTGACACCAAAGGTGGTGCCGACTCTTACTTTTGAAGACAAGATATCACGTTTCCTTAAAGATAGTGATGATAGATTGCTTGACTTGAAACGGAATACGGAATCAAAACGCGGTGGTCGCGGTGCTAGCCGCAGAAATGATTAATTTTTGATACATTGGGCACTTCTTTTGGAGTGCCCCTTTTGTTTTTTAGGAGGCATTATGTCTGGCGAACCAATTAGCCTGAAGCTGGCGCAGCTTTTAAAAAAACAAAAACTGTTCCCGACGGGAGCAGTACTTTTAGCTGCCTGCTCCGGTGGTGCTGATTCTTTGGCAATGACTTCTTTGTTGCAACAAGTAGGACAAGAAGAAGGTTGGCAGATTTTTGTCTGTCATGTTCAGCATCACTTAAGAGGTGAAGAAGCCGAAAGTGATGCTCTTTTTGTTGAGAACTTTTGTCGTGAACGTAATTTGCCTTTTATAAGGGCTGATGTTGATGTAAATTTTCTGGCCGAGCGGGAAAAGCTATCCGTAGAAGAAGCAGCTCGCAAGCTAAGATACCAGGTATTAAAAGAAAACTGCCAGAAGCTTAATGCAGTTGCAATAGTCACTGGTCATCATCAGGATGACCAGGCAGAAACCTTATTGATGAATTTACTGCGAGGCGCTGGTACGCGCGGCTTGCGTGGCATGCAGGCCAGAAATGGCCTTGTTGTCAGACCTTTTTTGGACGCAGCAAGGCAGGATATGGAAGATTACTGCAGACAGCAAGGAATTGTTTGGTGTACTGACAGTAGTAATGAATGTACAGATTACAGACGAAACAGTATTCGCAAAGAGTTATTGCCAATGCTGGAGAAATATAATCCGCAAATAAGAAGAGCATTAGCAAATACTGCATATTTAGCTGCTCAGGACCAGGAGTTGCTGGAAGAGCTTGCAAATAATTACTTGCGAAAGAACAGTCTGGTAAAAAATGGCGCCTTCACGCTTTGTGTAAAAGATTTTTCTGAGATTGCGCTGGCTTTGTCAACAAGAGTTCTGATACTAGCATTTCAAAATTATGCAAAAGAAAATGATGGACAACTGGAACGCAAGCATATAGAAGCTTTGCTGCAACTCATAAAAAAGGGACAAAGCGGAAGGACGCTTAACTTGCCGGGAGTAAGGGCAGAATATGCTTACGGTTATTTAACGATATACCGCCCTGGAGAGGAAGAACCAAAAGAAAAGTTTGCGGCAGTTCTAACTGTACCGGGGGAGCTCCAGCTGCCAGACGGTCGGATTTTGACTGTTACTGTCATAAAAGGCGATAAACCAATTCCTGCAAGAAATCAGGCAGTATATCCGCGAAGCCTCGTTACTGGTATAATAGAGGTACGGAACAGGAAAAATGGTGACCGTTTTAGGACAAAAAACGGTTATGCCAAAAAGCTTAAAGAATATTTAATAGATTTAAAAATACCAAAGACCGAACGCGGCAGTCTGCTGCTTATATGTTCCGGCAGTGATGTGTTATGGGTGATAGATAAGCAGTCAGCAGGTTGGAAGGCAGACGAAGACTTTCAGGAATGGCTGTTGTTTGCGCTTACAGAAGGAGGAAAATAATATGCACAAAGATATAAAGCAGGTTTTATTTGATGAAGAAGAAATCAGAAAAAGAGTGAAAGAACTTGGGGAGCAAATCACTAAAGATTACGCTGGACAAGGGTTAGTGGTTGTTTCATTGTTAAAGGGCGCGGTATATTTTACCGCTGAGCTGACAAAACACATAGATTTACCAGTCAGACTGGACTTTATGATTTCTTCTTCTTACGGTAATAGCACTATCAGTACAGGCAGTATCAATATCACCAAAGATTTGGATGAGAATATTGCCGGTAAGCATGTGCTCCTGGTTGATGACATTATTGATACTGGTTTGACACTCGAGAAAATTTCCAATTTGCTGATGACAAGGAGTCCTTTGTCAGTAAAAACAGCTGTTTTATTGGACAAGGGATCGAGAAGGGTTAATGGCATGAATGCAGATTACGTCG
>CAYRVN010000032.1:0-8850 GCA_964427675.1 uncultured Acidaminococcales bacterium | reverse complement strand
GTTTTATTGGACAAGGGATCGAGAAGGGTTAATGGCATGAATGCAGATTACGTCGGTTTTGAGATACCGGATGAATTTGTAGTGGGTTATGGACTTGATTTTGCTGGTGATTATCGCAATTTGCCGGTCATAGGTATTTTGAAACCGGCTGTTTTTGCCAAAAAATAATGCACTTGTCCTAAAAATCAGATTAGTGTATCATTATACAATGTGATAGTATAGAAAAGTTAGGAAGGAGGGCATTTTTGTGGGCAAATTTTTTAGAAATGTCAGCTTTTATTTGCTGATTATCATAGTTGCCATTTGGATTATTGAATATTATTCAACAAATACCGTCAATAAAACGGATATTTCCTATAGCAGCTTCGTCAAGCAGGTACAGCAGGATGAAGTCAAACGTGTAACTATTGTGGAAAATGTCATTACCGGTAAATTGAAATCCGGTGCTGATTTCACTACAATTGCTCCGGAAGATCCTGAATTAATCCATACACTGCGTAGCCATGATGTGGAAATAAAGGCGGAATTGCCGCCACAGCCACCATGGTGGATGAATATTATTTCCTCTATTTTGCCAATGCTGCTGATTGTTGGTATTTGGTTCTTACTGATGCAGCAAAGCCAGGGCGGCGGAGGACGCGTGATGTCTTTCGGTAAAAGCAGAGCCAAGATGTATGGTGACGAAAAAGTAAAAATTACCTTTAAGGACGTGGCTGGTGCTGATGAAGCCAAGCAAGAGCTGGAAGAGGTAGTAGAATTTTTGAAACAACCGAAAAAGTTCAATGAACTTGGTGCAAGAATACCAAAAGGGGTATTGTTATTCGGACCTCCTGGTACGGGTAAAACCTTATTAGCTAAGGCCGTTGCTGGCGAAGCAGGGGTACCATTTTTCAGTATCAGCGGTTCTGATTTTGTGGAAATGTTTGTTGGTGTCGGTGCTTCACGTGTGCGTGACTTATTTGAACAAGCCAAAAAGAATGCTCCTTGCATTATTTTCATTGATGAAATTGATGCTGTAGGCAGACAAAGGGGTGCCGGTCTTGGCGGTGGTCATGATGAACGTGAACAAACGCTGAACCAATTGCTGGTTGAGATGGATGGTTTTGGTGCCAATGAAGGTATCATTATGATTGCGGCAACCAACCGCCCGGATATTCTTGATCCGGCTTTGTTACGCCCAGGTCGTTTTGACCGTCAGATTGTTGTAGACCGTCCTGATATTAAGGGGCGCCAGGAAATATTGAAAGTACATGTTAAGGGCAAACCTATCGGCGAAGATGTAAACTTAGATGTCGTGGCAAGGCGTACTCCTGGGTTTACCGGCGCTGATCTGAGCAACCTCGTCAATGAAGCAGCTTTGCTTTCCGCTAGACGCAACAAGAAAAAGATTACCATGTCAGAAATGGAAGAGGCTGCAGAACGCGTTATGATGGGACCAGAGCGCAAGAGCCGCGTGATCAGTGATAACGAAAAGAAACTCACAGCCTATCACGAAGGCGGTCATACTTTGGTCGGCATGCTGCTTGACCATACTGATCCGGTACACAAAGTAACAATTATTCCTCGCGGACGTGCAGGCGGTTATACACTGAGTCTGCCGAAAGAGGACCGTTATTACGCAACGCGCAGTGAACTTTTAGATGAACTTAAACTTCTCCTAGGCGGCCGTGTAGCCGAAGCGTTAGTGCTTAACGAAATTTCCAGCGGTGCCAGTAATGACCTTCAGCGTGCTACCAGCCTCGCTCGTCAGATGATTTGCGAGTATGGTATGAGCGAGAAGCTCGGCGCAGTAACCTTTGGACATCGTCAGGATCAAGTTTTTCTGGGTAGGGATATCGGCAGAGACAAGGATTACAGTGAAGAAGTTGCAGCACAGATTGACAGCGAGATTCGTCAATTTATTGACGAGGCTTATCAGGGAACAGTCAAGCTGTTGCAGGATAACATCGACAAGTTGCATTTGATAGCCGAAGCTTTGATTGAACGCGAAACTTTGGAAGGCTATGAAGTACAGCAATTAATGGAACATGGCAAGATTCTTCCAAAACAGGAAAAACCAGTGGAACCGCCAAAAGAAGAACCGGTTCCAATTGAACCAGCACCTGTAGCAGAAGATGATAAGACTGAAGAAGTAAAAACTGCAAAAGATGTTTTGCAGCCGGCAGGTGATAAGGCAGGAACAGATCTTGCCCATTCTGCCAATACTAAGGAATAATATTCTGAATTCAAGAGATTCCCTTCATAAAAAGGGAATCTCTTTTTTATTGCTTGACAATAGGTTAACCTATTGCTATTCTAAGGATAACAAAAAAGTGGAGTGTGATAAAATGCGTCAGCGTATATTGGAAATTTTACGAAAACGAGCACCAGAACCAGTGTCCGGCGAAGAATTATCTGCTTTGCTAGATGTATCAAGGACAGCAATCTGGAAGCATATACAGGTCCTAAAGAACAACGGTTATATAATTGATTCCGTTCCTAAGAAGGGTTACATATTGCAAAGTGCTCCTGATAGTTTGCGCCCTGAAGAGGTTGTTACACGCCTGGAAACAAAGTGGCTTGGGCACAGTATCAACTATGATGAATCTGTAACGTCTACTAATGAAGTTGCTAAGCGACTTGCGAATGCCGGTTGTGAAAATGGTCTGGTCTGTATAGCTGAAGAACAGGTTGGCGGCAAAGGCCGTCTTGCCCGTGGTTGGTTTTCTCCTTATGCACGCGGCATTTGGTTTTCAGTTGTATTGAAGCCTCCCTTTATGCCGTCGGAAGCTTCTAAATGCACATTGCTTGCAGCCGTAGCTGTAGTTAGAGCTATTAATGAATATGCTGGTGTAAAAGCCGGTATCAAGTGGCCTAATGATGTTTTAATCGAAGGTAAAAAAATGGTTGGCATTTTGACTGAGATGAATGCCGAATTTGGACATATCAACTATATCGTCATAGGCACAGGCATCAATATTAATATTCCTAAGGAAAACTTATCAGATGATCTCAAAGACATTGTCGCATCTCTTGCTGACGTTACTGCCAGAAAAGTGAACAGAGCAGAGCTTTTGGCTTTGATTTTGAAAAATATGGAAGAGTTTTATGAATTAGCACTTACTGAAGGGTTTGGACCAATCCTTGATGAATGGCGCTGGTGGTCAACTACTCTTGGTAAAGAAGTTAAAGTTATCGCACCGAATGAAACTTATATCGGTAAAGCTTTGGACATTGATGAAGAAGGTTTGCTTATCGTAGATAGAGGCGGCGAAAAAGTCAAAGTAATTGCCGGTGATGTTTCAATCAGATCAGCACAGCCTGGGGGAGGAAAATACTAAAAATGCAGTTGCGTAATATGATGCTGGCAGCTATTTTTGCTGCTTTCATGATTATAAGTTCTTATATCGTAGTTCCTATTGGACCGGTGCCTCATACCTTGCAACCTTTGGTTGTTTTGTTGAGCGGTATTTTGTTGGGTCATAAATGGGGGCCAATTAGTATCATCGTTTGGGTTGTGCTTGGCGTATTGGGATTACCTGTCTTTAATCAAGGCCAGGCTGGTGCAGTTATGTTGATTGGTCCGACAGGAGGATTTATCTTTGGCTTTATTGTTTGTTCCTGGCTGGCGGGAATTCTTACAGAGAAAAATTTGCAGGCGGGTTATGTCAAAACTTTCATCTATTTGTTAATTGCCTTGCTTGTCGCCTATGTTATTGGCTTGATTGGTTTTAAGTTAAGCTTCCAATATTTTCTGCATAAACCAATGACTTGGGAAAAATCAGTTCTTATTGCTATTGCACCTTTTCTTCCTTTTGATATAATTAAAACAGCTATCGCATCCTATGTTGGTGTAAAGGTAAGGAAGGCATTAATTGACGCTGGCCTTTTTGTGATGGCGCGTAAATAGTTTTTAATTTACCACCTGTGGGGAGGAAACAAAATGTTATTAGTAATCGACGTGGGAAATTCCAACATCGTTGCCGGTGTTTATCAGGATAGTGAGCTTTTAGTCCACTGGCGTTTTTCCACGGATAGATCCAAAACAGCGGATGAGTATGGTATTCTGCTCAGCAGTATGTTTGGTTACAGCCATGTCAGCATGAACGAGGTTACAGATGTAATTATTTCCAGCGTTGTGCCACCGCTTCTGGTACCATTAAGCCGCATGTGCGAGCGTTATTTTGAAATAGAACCAACGATTGTAGGACCAGGCCTTAAGAGCGGTTTGCAGCTTCGTTATGAGAATCCGAAGGAAGTTGGCGCAGACCGCATAGTTAATGCTGTAGCTGCCTATGAAAAATATAAAGATAAAGGTCCTTTGATTATTGTTGACTTTGGTACAGCAACAACCTTTTGTGCATTATTGCCAACTGGTGAATATTTAGGCGGAGCGATTGCTCCTGGTATTGGGATTTCTACAGAAGCTCTTTTCCAAAAAGCGGCTAAACTGCCAAGGATAGAACTTATCACACCGGGAACAGTGATTTGCCGTAATACGGTCAAAGCAATGCAGGCGGGTGTTATTTATGGCTTTGTCGGACAAATGGACGGCATTGTCAGCAGAATGATAAATGAGCTTGGCGGCAAGGCTTTTGTTATCGCGACTGGCGGTTTTGCCAATACGATTGCAGCTGAGTCGAAACTGATTAATGTCGTTGAGCCTTTCCTGACCTTGGATGGCTTAAGGATATTGCATGAACGTAATTCTAAATAAGAATAAGACCCGCTGTGGCGGGTCTTATTCTGTGTTTGAGGTGAATGATGAGACTGGGAAATATTGAGCTTGAAGTACCTTTGGCACTGGCACCTATGGCAGGTATTACAGACTTGCCATTCCGTGTTATCTGTCGCGAACAGGGCTGTGGTTTTACTGTTTCGGAAATGGTTAGTGCCAAGGGGCTTTTGTATAATAATTCTAAGACATTTGAAATGTTAAAAATTGATGAGGCAGAAAGGCCAACGGCAATCCAATTGTTTGGTTCGGAACCGCATGAATTGGCGCAAGCATCTGCGATTGTGGAAAAAGCCGGCGCTGATATGATTGATTTCAATATGGGCTGTCCAGTGCCAAAAATCGTCAACAATGGCGAGGGCTCAGCCTTAATGAAGAACCCCGAACTAGCCTATGAAATTCTGGCACGCATGGTAGATGCTGTCAGGATTCCTGTTACAGTGAAATTTCGTTCGGGTTGGAGTGATAAAAGCATCAATGCCGTGGAAATAGCTAAGAAAGCCGAAAAAGCGGGCGTTGCTGCTCTGGCGGTACATGCGAGAACGAGAGAACAATATTATGCAGGAAAGGCAGACTGGACAGTGATTCGTAACGTAAAACAGGCAGTCGGTATTCCTGTGTTTGGTAATGGTGATATCAAAAACGCAGCTGACGGAGCGCGTATGTTGACAGAGACAGGCTGTGACGGTCTGATGGTTGGCCGAGGAGCAGACGGTAATCCTTGGCTTTTTAATGAACTAAGAGCGATGTTGCTTGGCAAAGAATTGCCGCAGACTGTCGGGCTGCCTGAGCGTTTTGCCATGATAATAAGGCATTTGGAAATGTTGATTGATTATAAAGGCGAAACAGTTGCGGTCAAAGAAATGCGCAGGCATATCACTTCTTATATTAAAGGGTTACCGCATGCTGCGGAGTATCGTGCCAGATTTAATCAGATAGCGTCTGAAGAAGATTGCAAAGTCATGCTGCAGGAATATGGCGTAAAAATAGTCGCACATAACTCTTTGGAAGGCAGTATCTGGTAAAATTGATATTGAGAATACATAATACTTATGCTAAAATAAAGTGTGCACATTCTGTGCACACTTTATTTTGTGAGTAGAGAAGGCGTGAAATGGAACCTATACGTATTGGTGACAAGCTGATTAATAGGAATAGAATACATCAACAGATAGATGCCATGCTCGACCTTAGGATGCAGGGATTTTCACAGCAGGAGGTTGCGAAGGCTTATGCCACTGACAGAGCTTTTGTCTCAAGGGTGGAAAGTTTGGGAGAAATACGCAAAGGTGGCCGTGTTGCATTAGTTGCTTTCCCTATCAGCAATACGAACGAAATCCTGACGCTGGCAGCACAGGAAGGCATAGAATTCTCCATTGTCTTCAATGACAAGGAACGTTGGGCTTTTTTGCGTGATAAGAATGGTGTGCAGCTATTTAATGAGGTAATGAGCATTATCGCCAAATTGAGGGAAAGTGATGTAGTTATAATCGCTGCTTCAAATATGAGAATCAATCTGGCAGAAGCCATTATTGACAAACATGTTATCGGTATAACGATGGGTGAGTCGCCTATCGAAGAAGACAAATACCTTGAGCCGCAATTAATTAAAGATATTATGCAAAAAATCAAGAAGGTGCCATGAATTTGAAAAGAGTGATAAGCATTAGTTTGGGGTCAAGTTCAAGGGACGCTGTTACCGAAGAAAATTTTGACGGTGAAATTATTCGTATCGAACGACGTGGTACTGACGGTGATAAAGAAAAAGCCAAAGAATTATTTGAGCTCTATGATGGCAAGGTTGACGCCATCGGTTTGGGCGGCACAGACTTGTATATCTTTGCCGGCGGCAAACGCTATACTTTTCGCGAATCTGCAAAACTTATAGAAAATGTCAAAAAAACGCCAGTGCTGGACGGCAGCGGATTAAAAAATTCACTTGAACGCATTGTAATTGCTAATTTGGAGAAAAATGGTATAATAAATTTTTACGGTAAAAAGGTTTTGCTGGTCTGTGGTGTTGACCGTTTTGGTATGGCTGAAGCTTTGACAGAAGCTGGGGCCCAGGTTACTTTCGGTGATCTTATTTTCGGCTTGGGCATTAATTTGCCGATAAAATCGTTGAAGGTATTGGCTTGGATTGCAAGTATCGTAGCGCCTGTAATCACCAAAATGCCGGTCAGCTGGTTCTACCCTGTAGGTAAAGAGCAAACGCAGCGGCTGGAACGTTACCCGGAATATTTTCTTGAAAATGATATAATTGCAGGGGATTTCCACTTTATTCGTAAGTTCATGCCTGAACAAATGGCTGGGAAAACAATAATTACTAATACTGTAACGAAAGAGGACAGAGAACTGCTTAAAAAGGCCGGTGTATATTGTTTAATTACGACAACACCGAACTTTAACGGCCGCAGCTTTGGCACGAATGTTTTGGAAGCTGCTTTGGTTGCGATTGCCGGCAGAAGAGGTCCTTTGGAAGCAGAAGAGTACGAAGAATTATTGAAGAAACATGATATCCAGCCGGGAATAGAATATTTTAGTGTAAAGGGGTCAGTTTAATGGAAAAATTCGCATTTGTTCTTCATCCGCTGGTGGTTGATGATTTTGCGCGCAAATTCCCAATAATGCGCTACCTGCCGGATTCCTGGATTGAAGGTGCGATGAAGCATGTTAAGTCTTTTGAAATTTCGCATATTACGGGAGTTCGGTCACCTTATGCCGAGGCAGAGGGATGGTTCATTGCCTGTCCGCTTACTGCGAGACAGATGGTGACGTTACCGGAGGAATATGTAACCGGTAAAATTATTGAGGCCTGCCAAGTCGCGCAGGACTTAGGCGCAAAGATTGTGGGACTTGGCGCTTTTACTTCCATAGTTGGAGATGCAGGTATTACCATTGCCAAGAACGTCGATATTGCCGTGACCAGCGGTAATAGCTATACAGTTGCCACTGCTTTGCAGGGAACCCGTGAAGCTGTACGTTTGATGGGCAAGGATTTAGCAACCGCCCATGTGGCAATTATTGGTGCTACCGGTTCTATTGGCGCGGCTTGCACAAGGATTCTGGCAAGAGAAGCTCAGGATATTACTTTGGTGGCACGTCATCAGGAAAGGCTGGAAGCTTTGGCAGATGAAATGAGACCATATGTTAAAGGACAGCTGACAACTTCGAATGATGTGAAGAAGAGTTTGAGTGATGCTGATGTTGTTATCACCGTAACCAGTGCTGTTGACTGTCTGATTGAACCTAAGGATCTTAAAGTAGGAGCTGTTGTTTGTGATGTTGCGCGACCACGCAATGTTTCAAGGGAAGTTTCAGTAGCACGGAAGGATGTCCTGGTGATTGAAGGCGGTGTTATCCGTGTACCGGGAAATGTTGATTTTGGTTTCAACTTTGGTTTTCCACCGCAAATGTCATATGCCTGCATGGCAGAAACTATGATACTTGCTTTAGAAGGACGTTATGAGAATTTTACATTAGGCAGAGATTTATCCATAAAACAAATTGACACTATTGCTGAATTAGCTAAGAAACATGACTTTCAACTCGCTGGTTTCCGTAATTTTGAAAAACCGGTTACTGAAGAAGAAATAGAGTCAATCCAGCAATTCGCGAACATAGGACTTAGTGCGCCTAACGCCTAAAGGTTGACAAGCCCTGTCCGAAAAATTATAATTGAGGGCAGTGAATATACTGAAATTTTTCATAAAAAAAGGGGCATAGACAATGGCAGATAAAGAAACAATTCTTACAGTTGCCGGATTGAAAAAGCTAGAGGACGAACTGGAAAACCTACGTTCCGTTAAACGCCAGGAAGTTGCTGAAAGAATTAAAGTTGCTATTTCTTACGGCGATATAAGTGAGAATTCCGAATATGATGACGCAAAAAATGAACAGGCTTTTGTTGAAGGCAGGATAATTGAGCTGGAAAAAATGATTCGTACGGCGAAAATTATCGATGATGCTGCAATCAGCAGAGAAGTTGTAACATTGGGCTCTAAGGTAGTTGTTGAAGACATGGAGTTTAATGAGAGAGAAACATATGTCGTTGTAGGTACTACCGAGGCTGATCCTACTGAGAACCGTATTTCCAATGAATCTCCTGTTGGAGCAGCTATCTTAGGACAGAAAGT
>CAYRVN010000031.1:0-15439 GCA_964427675.1 uncultured Acidaminococcales bacterium | reverse complement strand
ATACCGTTGAAGAAAAAGTCAGAGATACAAACACAAAATGCGGCAGGAATATTATCCGCTATATAGGCCCTCGCGATGACATCAACCATTTGGTAAAAGATATCGATATTGCCGTTGGAACCGGCAGATTTGCTCTCGAAGCAATGGCCGCAGGCAAACCTGTTGTTGCCATTGCTAATGGCAACAATTTTCCCGGAATTATTACTCCGAACAACTGGCATATGGCGAGCCTTACAAGCTGGACCAGAGGGGATAAAATAATTGCAGAAGACACCTTAACCAGCGAATTTGAACAATTGCTTTCTGATCCGGCATTATTACATAGTTTGGGCGAATTCGGGCAGGATATTGTCCGTCGGCAGTTTAGCGCCGAGATCATGACAACTCGCTTATGCAACCTTTATTCTGCGATAATTGCAAATGACTCTCGCAACTTAAATAAGAATAAATAAAAAGAGAAACTAGTTTGAATGCAAATTTGCGCAAACCGTTTCTCTTTCTTATATTATATTGCTCAAACATATTGGTCAATTGCAAATATAACTTTTGCTTTGTTCTCCCGCTGCCATCAGCTCTCTGAAAAAAGCGACCGATATAAACAAATAGCAAAATTTTTACGTGAAATTAACGTATTGCTATAGTCAATCTGCATTTTATTTTGTATGATGTTCTTGAACACATATATTTGAAGCAACGGAAAGGAATAACATTATGGAAACATTGCGAGCAAAAAAAGGCTTTATTTGTGATATGGATGGTGTCATCTATAAAGGAGATCATCTACTTCCTGGCGTAAAGGAATTTGTAGAATGGTTATACCGTGAAAATAAAGAGTTTTTATTTTTAACCAACAGCAGCAGCAAAACTCCCCGCGAACTGCAGCAAAAACTAAAAAGAATGGGGCTTGATGTTGATGAAGCTCACTTCTATACGAGTGCCCTGGCCACAGCTAAATTTTTAACCCACCAGGCTCCTGGCTGCAGTGCCTATATGATTGGCGGCCCCGGACTTTTCAACGCCTTGCATGACGTTGATATAACCTTTAATGATGTGGATCCCGACTATGTAATTGTCGGAGAAACCACTAACTACAATTATGAACATATCTGCCGGGCTATGTACCACGTAATGAACGGCGCCAGACTAATCGGAACTAATTCGGATCTCACCGGCCCATCGGAAACAGGCATAATACCAGCCTGCCGTGCCCTTGTTGCTCCAATAGAAATGACGACAGGTAAAAAAGCCTATTATGTAGGCAAGCCGAATCCATTAATGATGCGAACAGGACTGCAGATACTTGGCATTCATTCCGCAGAAACAGCCATGATTGGCGACCGCATGGACACTGACATTATTGCCGGCATCGAAAGCGGCCTTGATCCGATTCTGGTTCTTTCCGGCGTAACCTCGCGGGAAGGAATCAAACAATATCCATATCGCCCGCGCTTAGTACTTAATGGCGTCGGAGATATCGCGGCAAAATAATCAGAAATACCAAAAAGAGCTGTTGTCAGCAAAAATGCTGGCAACAGCTCTTTCATTTTGAAATCTCAATAATAACCTTCTTGATTCTAGTGGCTTTCTATTAAATTGTATCCTGTGCTTCTACAGCAACAGGCATTACCGGCTTATTTTGTTCGCTGTCATCTTCAATTCTGGAGCATTTGCCAATAAACAAAGCACCCTCTGCTATAACAAGCGTATTGCATTTGATATCGCCTATGACTTTAGCGCTGCTCTTAAGCTCCAAACGTCCTTTGCAGGCAATATTGCCTGATACAGCGCCATCAATAGTAGCGTTTAAGGCATAAACTGTTGCTCTGATATTACCTGTTTCACCAATGAACAAATCGCTGTCGACAGCAAGAGTACCATCAATCACACCGTCAATCCTTGTACAACCGTTAATATTGATGTTACCGTTAATTGCAGTATTTTTACTAATTATAACTTCATATTCCATATACTTCTGCTCCTTTTTTTTGGTAATGACAGGACTTACAACTTTTTTAACTTCTTTTGTTTCCCACAATACTTCTTCTTTTTCTTTTACTGGCGAAACTTCTTCACTCTTATTTTCTTGCTTTTTAGAAAAGAACATATTGCACCTCGTTTATTTTATAAGGCTTTGCGGATCAACTGGCTCGCCATACAATAATACTTCAAAATGAAGATGTGGTCCGGTACTATAGCCGGTACTGCCAATATATCCGATAACATCACCTTTATTAACAAAATCACCACCATTGACAGTGATACCGCTTAAATGACCATATGCAGTCCCATAACCATAATCATGAGAAATACGCACATATTTACCATAGCCGCCATTCCAACCAGCCTGCTGTACATACCCAGAAGCACTGGCGTAAACAGGCGCACCATAATTTGCAGCTATATCAATACCAGGATGAAAATCATGAGAATAGTTATCAAACGGATCTTTTCTATTGCCAAACTCAGAAGAAACATAGCCGCCATCAACAGGCCAAAGGTTAGGTGTAACCGCAATTCTGTAGTTTTCACTTTTTATATTCGTGAGTAAAGTTCCCCAAGCCTTAATTTCTGACTGCAGGTTTTCCTGTAAATTTTTATTTTGTTCTAAGATAATAGCAATATTGGAGATAGGAGCAGCAGAAGGTCCGCCTTTACCTGCGTACTTGTCTATCTTGCCTGCGTCACCAGTCACATTTGGCTCAACATTCATGCCTGACTGTTTCATTTGTTCGCCTACCTGATTTCTTAGCTTGGATAATGCGGACATTTCTTTCTGCATATTTTCAGACATAGAAGTAAGCTCTTTGAGCTTTGCTTCACGTTCCTGCTTTGTCTGACGATATTCAGCAAGTTCTCTTTGTTCCGTGCTTCCTTGGTAAATTACATAAAACATTGCCCCTACACAACCGAAAAAAAAGAGAGCCGCAATGCCAGCAGTATATACAGCTTTCCTAAAATAAGAAGTCTGCACGCTTTTCTTCTTGATTTCTTTGCCGTCATGCGGTATCAAGACAACTGTATAGGCACCGTCCTGACGCAATAAATTACGTATTCTGTTAATGTTTGTCTGCAGTTTGTTTATCAAATCAGCTTCATCCCTGTACTATTTTTTTTATAAATTGCATAGTACACATTCACATTAATCGGAGTAACATGCCACATTGC
Organism: uncultured Acidaminococcales bacterium; assembly: GCA_964427675.1. Classification (GTDB taxonomy): domain Bacteria; phylum Bacillota; class Negativicutes; order Acidaminococcales; family Acidaminococcaceae; genus RZYP01. The sequence continues at coordinate 12,274 of CAYRVN010000031.1, read as the reverse complement.
TAAAGATTAATCGATAATCTCAGCAAATTCCCAAGAGAATGGTACTATCGTTGCAATTATGTTATATGCCCGCAAACCGCGGTCGCATATCTATTACTTAATCGAACAATTACTTTTCCCGTTACAGTCGTCCCGCTTAATCAACCGTACAAATTACTTACTTGTACAGTTTAACACTCTTGGAAATTATTTGTCAATAAATGGTAAATGATGCCTAAAACTTTAAGTATAATAATACTCATACGCATCACCTCCGATTGTAAGAATCGGATGCCCAACGACGCTAACTATCTCTGAGAAACATTATACCATCTATATGCATTTCCTTCTAATGCTTTTTTCACTTCGTACTGTTTCATATTTAGCATTATTTTAAATATACATAAAAAAATAAGCCCCTCATAAGGAGGGGCTTTAATCATTTCAGAACCTAAGCATGATACCGCTTGCAATTCTGCCGCTGGCATCAGTATAGGACCAACCGTCTAAATTATCAATCTTTTTATTAATTGGGTCTGTACCTACAACACAAAATCTGTCGATAGATAGGACGATACTAATAACATAATATTTTGCCCTATAAATTATAGGTATCTTAATGTCAAAACTTGCCTTAAACGTCTGTGTAAAATTGACGGTTACGGTCTGCAATGCTAAAGGAAAGCAAGTGGTCGTTTTTTTGCTTTCGAATATACCGCCTTAGCAATATAATTTGACCGGGGCTCTATTTGTCTCATTTTCTAACGCTGCGCTGCGTTCGAAATGATGGGATGGAAGGCTATGCCAGGCTCATAAGAACCAGTAGCATGGTACCTTCTTCGCATCATCTTCTTATATATCTTTGACCTCTTTTGTTTGCTTGAGTGCCCCAGGGCCATCTTGCGCTACTGCAACTTCAGCCTCACCAAAAGTTTTCATATCATTTAACACATGAAGTGAGGCCTTAATAATCGACATGCCCATTGCCGCCCCAGTACCATCATCGGAGTTCATATCCAGGTATAGATATGCCGGAATACCTATCATATCTAAAGCAGCTTTATGTTCAGGAGCAGTGGCATAATGTGACCCTATCAAATATTCTTTGACACCAGGAGCAATTTTTACTGCAAGCAGAGCTGCTACCGTTGTACTCAACCCGTCCAATACCACCGCTGCTCCACCTGCCGCAGCGCCCAATGTAATCCCAACGAGAGCCGCTATCGCCTTATTTCCTACTTTGGCTAATACTGCCAGCGGCTCTGCTTGTTCTTCACTAAAACATGCAAGTATCTCTTTACTATCTGCAGAGCTAGCACTATATAGTTGCCCCAACCCTATAACCTGTGTTCCTTTAGCAATTTCTGCACTGGCAATATTGATACCCCATTCAATGGCGCTCAGTATTTCTTGCTGTACGGTCTGTGCTTTCGCAATAGCTGCTATATCGGCTGTAACTATTTGCGCCCCAACATGTTCGGCAAATACATTAGTGGCAATACTAGGTTTAGCTCCGGCACCAGTTAGAATTATTATGCTTTTTTTCACAGTTCGCGGCCTGGGATTGTGCGTAATTCCTGCCATTTGCCGGGCAATTTGTTCAAAATAAAGCAAGCTGTTGAGCGGTTTTGTTAAATTATCCAATCTTAGCTGGCATTTATCCATGGACTCAATATCTAACGGTTTTATATGTGCAATAATCTCTTTAAACATTGGTAATGCCTCCTACTCTTTATCTACAGACATTCTATTTAATAGTTTTGTACCGCAACCAAGCATTTCCATTACTACGGAAGCACCGATTGCTTCTCCCAAACGAACCTTCATATCGACACAAGGTTGTAGATTTAAAAGATTCAGGGCGATAATATGAGCTGGTTCTCCGGACAAATGCGAGGCAAACATATACTCTTTGCACATCGGATGAATAGCATTGGCAATCAAAGCAGAGGCTGTCGTATTTAAGCCATCAATCACGACTGCACAGCCATTGGCTGCCGCCCCGATCACAACTCCTGTTAACCCGCCTATTTCAAACCCGCCAACCTTGGATAAAACGTCGATACCGTCTTTCACGTCTGGTTTATTTATTGCCAAACCACGTCTTACTACATCAATTTTTACCTGTAGTCTGCTATCTGAGATACCTGTACCGGGACCGGTGACTGTTTCCGGCGGAAGACCGGTAAATGCTCCAACTATAGCAGCACTTGCTGTCGTATTGCCGATACCCATCTCACCCAGGCTAAAACAAGTATATCCCTGCTTAACTTTCTCATTTACAATTTCAATGCCAGCCTCAATTGCCTGAATTGCTTGTTCACGTGTCATTGCCGGCCCTTGCGTAAAATCTTCTGTTCCGTAAGCAATTTTTTTGTGCAAAAGTCCCGGAACATGCGATAAATCACCCGCAACACCCATATCAGCAACCACCATATCCGCTCCACAATAGTTAGCAAAGGCATTGGCACTACCACCTTTGGAAATCAGATAATTGGCCGTCATATGAACAGTAGTTTCAATTGGATAGGCACTAATACCCTGCTTTGCTACTCCATGATCTGCTGATGTAATAACCATACAGTTTTTCGGCTCTGCCGGCGATATTTGACCCATAATGCCGGCATACCTTTGCACCATATTTTCTAACCGTCCAAGGCCTCCTTGTGGTAAATCCAGAACTGCTAGCTTTTCTTGAACTTTATTCATTACCTCAAGATTTGGAGATGAAATTTTCTGTAAAGCTTCCTCTAATAAACGCATAGTTAACCTCCGATGACTATTCTCATAATAATTGAATTTTAAAATTTGCTACTAAAAAAAATAAAAAGGCTCTTTGGGTAATATACCCAAAAAAGCCTTCTTTCCTCAAGGACATTTTAACAGTGTAAGGCAGGTCTCCTGGCTCCCGATTCATCGTGTGCTTACGCCTTCCCCTCGCGAGTGGCATTGTAAGTTCTCCTCGGTACAGTGGTGGGCCCGCGCTTCTGCATATACTATGCTCCGACTTCCCTATTCTCCACTAAATGTGGCACCTTAACTGTAATATTCTGTTCGATTTTTGTCATTATATCAAACATAATGATTAACGTCAACAAGCGAAGTTTCTATGGAAACGCGGGGACGTAAAATGCAAGATTTCTCGACTCCGCAACAAAAAACCTGCTGTTGAGCGATTTTCGCCAAACAGCAGGTTTTATTTAATATTTATTTTGTTTCAAGACGTTTTCTGGCTATACCATTTAAGAAGTACAAGGCCAGACAAGTTCCCATATGAGCAGAAATCTGTGCCCCGCAGGTTTCCGGGTAAATTTCTACAAAATCAAAAGAATTAGCGCCTGCATATGCGCATTCATTGACCATCATGGACAGTTCAAAAGAAGTAAGGCCGCATGGGTCGATTGGGCCCTGAGGATTAGAAGCTCCGTCCAGAACATCAGAACAGATAGTTACGTAAAGAACATCGGTATCTTTTTGGGCAATTTCCAAAGCCTTTTTGACAGCTGCCATGTAACCGGTTTCTTTGATTTCTTTGGCAGTGATAACGGTTGCGCCGTATTTTCTGGCTTCCTTACGTTCCTGCGGATGATTTCTGGCACCGCGAATACCCACATGCACAATCTTCGTCGGGTCCATATTTTCATCCTGATAAAGACGATTAAACGGAGAACATCTGGAATACGGGTCATCACCAAAAGCAGGATAGTTGTCCAGGTGAGCATCAAAATGAATGACGCCAACCCTTTTCTTATGTTTTTTTGCCAAAGTCTGAATCAACGGATAGGCAATGGAATGATCGCCGCCAAAAACGATTGGAATCTGGCCGGCTTCTATAAGATCATTGTATTTTTCTCTGACAGAATCAAAGGTAAGGTCATAATTACCGTTTTGGACAACTGTATCACCGTAATCGCAGCCTGACAAAGCATCAAAAGTATCAACATCATAATCAGGCAGGTAGCCGCTGTATCTTATAGAAACAGAACGAATCGCCTTCGGTGCCAGGACAACGGAAGAATAGCCGCCAATCGTGCAGCCGCCCTCCCAGGGCACTCCCAAAACAGCAAAATCGTACTCTTTTAACTCCTCTTTTGTTTTAGCAACAGGCAAGCCTAGAAATGTCGGCACGCCGCTGTAAATCTCTCTTGGTTTCCCAACAGGGTCATAAATCACAGGTCTGGTCTCCATGTTATCACCTTTCTGACCAGGATAATGCTATGTCATCATCCAAAGTCTCAACATTATATTTCGGCAGACTTTTTGTCATCATGCCGCAAACAAGCTATTTTTTCATTCTGAAGCAAAAGGTACAGCGTTTATCCTTGTACATAATTTCATCATGAATGCATTCCATATCTTTATTAAAACCAGCGGCAATCGCCGGATCTATATTCTCGCAATAAATTCTGCCATACTTTTCTTCGTCGGCTGACATCCAGGTCTCCGCGAAAACGCAGCGGGTAAACTCCTGATGAATTTCGTCCGGCGTATATTCATTCGTATAACCGAATAAGTCACTGCGTTCCATATCATAATTCTTCAAATAATTATGTAAAGAATTATCTTCGCCGTTGGCTTTAGCGCGTTCGGCAATATCACGGCCGCGTGCCATACCGAATTCCTTAACAGATTCAGCAAGAACTTCCAGCCCTTTCTCGCCAAATTCTTTTTCTAAGTTCTTAGCAGTAATAGAAAACATGCGGGCAAACAAAACAAACATTGAAACAGGTTCCTTCATTTTCTGATCTTCCATGAAGTACAGCTCCTTTCAGTCTTTCTGTCCCAAATATGATTTTCTGATAAAATCCTGATTTTTCAATTCTTTGGACGCGCCGCCATAAACAATATTGCCGGTTTCCATGATATAGGTGCGGTGAGAAACCCACAAAGCCATTTGGGCATTTTGTTCAACGACCAAAATCGTCATTTGTCTTTCCTTATTGAGTTTCTTGATGGTTTTGAAGATATTTTCGGTAATCAACGGTGATAAGCCCATAGAAGGTTCGTCCAGAAGCAGCATTTTCGGTCTTGCCATCAGTGCTCTGCCGATTGCCAGCATCTGCTGTTCGCCACCAGATAAGGTGCCAGCCATCTGTTTCTGTCTTTCCAGAAGCCGCGGGAATACCTCATACACAAATTCATAGTCATTGGCAATCTCAGCTTTGTCCTTGCGCAAATAAGCACCCAGAGATAAATTTTCCGCAACCGACAAATTGGGGAATACACCCCTGCCTTCCTGAACCTGTGAAATACCGCGTGCCACTATTTGGTGAGCAGGCATTTTGGTAATGTCTTCTCCATTAAAAAACACCTGGCCGCCGCATTTGTCTGCTATACCAGAAATAGCGTGCAATGTCGTTGTTTTACCGGCACCATTGGCGCCGATAATAGCTACTGCCTCTCCCAGCTCGACTTCAAAGGAGATACCTTTCAGAGCCGGAATGACGCCATATTTAACTTGTAAGTCTTTTATTTCCAGTAGTGCCATCTTTTCACATCCTATTTTTCACAGATTCACTGCCTAATCGTCATCATCCGGCATGCCTTTGCCTAAATAAGCTTCTATTACCTGCTGGTTATTCTGAATTTCGCTAGGCAGGCCTTCGGCAATTTTTATGCCATGATCCAGTACTACTATGCGGTCTGAAATGCCCATGACAAAAGGCATATCATGTTCTATCAACAAAACATTTTTGTGCATGTCTTTAGTAATATAACGAATTACCTGCGCAAGTTCTTCCTTCTCCATGCTGTTCATACCGGCACCAGGCTCGTCGAGCAGCAGGTAATCGGCACCTGTGGCAAGGGCTCTGCCAATTTCCAAGAGGCGCTGTTTGCCATAAGGAAGGTTGCAGGCTAATTCTTCAAGTTTGTCCTGCAGTTTCAGTATTTCCAGAATGCTCTCGCATTGCTCCACCACAAGACCGCGTTTTTTCTGCAGTCCTCTGCCACCAAAGACAGCTTCCCAAATTTTTTCATCCTTGCAATCAGGACTGGCTACCAGCAGATTTTCCAGAGTAGTCATGTCTTTGAACAATCTGATGTTTTGGAAAGTCCTGGTAATGCCTTTTCTTACCAGCTGAAAAGGTCTGAGGCCGGTGATGTTCTCACCTTTGTAAAATATTTCACCACAAGTAGGCTTATAAACTCCTGTCAGCATATTGAACAAAGTTGTTTTCCCTGCACCGTTCGGCCCGATCAATGCTAAGATTTCGCCTTCTTTTTGATCGATATTTACATTATCAACCGCAGTCAGACCGACAAACTTCATGGTAACGTTGACGGTATTAAGAATTTGAGCCATGGTCCGGTACCTCCGAATTAATCTTGTAAATATTTCTGCGTCTCTTACCTGCGCCCCAGAAGCCTTCCGGTTTGAAAATCATCATGAAGACCATCAAGGCACCGAATATCAGCATCCTGTAGTCATTCAGGAAGCGCAGCATTTCCGGTACGATGACCAGAATGGAAGCGCCCAGGACAGAACCCATGATGCTGCCTAAACCACCCAGAACAACCATCGTCAGAATCGTCATCGAAGTGTTATAAACAAACGCAGTCGGGCTGATATAGCTGAGGTAGGATGCGAAAAAGCACCCTATCATACCGGCAAAAGCCGAAGAAATGACAAATGCCATTATTTTGTACTTACGCGGTTGGATACCAATCGCTTCCGCCGCAATTTCATCATTCTTCACGGTCTGCATAGCCATGCCGACACCGGAATTAATCAATCTGACCATAAAAAATACTGTAAATAAAGCTAAAATAAGTGCAAGGTAATAAAATTCCGTACGGCCGTTGATCGTAAACCCGAATATTTGCGGGGACGGGATACCAGGCAAACCTGCCGGTCCGCGTGTCAGACCTTTCCAGTTGACGAAAACGAGACGTACGATTTCGCCAAAACCCAAGGTGACTATCGCCAAATAATCTCCGCGCAGTCTGAGTGCCGGCATACCCAGCAAAAAGCCGAAGATGCCTGTGATGGCAGCACTTAAGAGCAATGCCACGAAGAAGTTAACCTGCAGTTTCAGCATCAATAAAGCACCGGCATAAGCACCGATTCCATAGAAAGCAGCATGGCCCAAAACCAGTTGTCCTGCATAACCGGTGACCAGATTAAGACTCAAAGCGAGGCAAATGTAAATGCAAACCATGATGAGTATATGTAAGAAATAACTATTGGTAACAAAAAACGGCAGACCCAGTAAAAGTAAAGCCGCTAGAGGTATTACTGCTTTTTTATGTTCAAAAACAAATTGCTGTATTTTCCTATTCATTATGTCCTCCATCCAATGACTGGTATAAAATAACTTCTCCACACTTTTTGTGTTCCGGAATTTTTATACTTTATCAATTTCCTTTTTGCCCAAAATACCTGCTGGACGGAAAATAAGCACGATAATCAAGATGGCAAAAGCGAAGGCATCCCTGTAACCAGCCGAAATGTAGGAAGCTCCGAGTGTCTCAACAATACCCATAATAAAGCCGCCCAACATGGCGCCCGGGATACTGCCGATGCCGCCTAAAACAGCGGCCGCGAAAGCTTTAAGACCATAGGAATAACCAATAAGCGGATAGACGGCATCATAATAAATACCGACAAGCAAACCGGCAACACAGGCCAAAGCCGAGCCGATACCAAAGGTAAAAGAAATAATCCGGTCGGTATTAATGCCCATGAGCTTAGCAGTTTTGATATTATGAGACGTTGCACGCATGGCAATACCGATTTTAGTTTTGTTAACAATAAAATACAAAGCCATCATCAATAAAACAGACAGTACGATGAAGCCTATCTGGATATTGGATAAAACTACGTTATCGAATTTATAAACGGAAACAGTAATACCACTGAACCCGCTGAAAGCATGTGTGCCTGATCCCCACAGCACCATGGCAAGATTTCCTAAAAAAGTAGATACGCCCAAAGCACTTATCATAACCGTTAAACTGTCCGCGGTACGGATTGGACGATAAGCGACTCTTTCCATGATAATACCCATGATAGCGGTAGCAATGGCGGCAATTGGGAATGCCACATAATATGGCATTCCCAAAAACTGCATACAGAACAACCCAAAGAACGATCCCATCATAAAGACATCACCATGGGCAAAATTTACTATTCTTAAAATTCCATAAACCATTGTGTAGCCAAGGGCTATCAGGGCATAACTCCCGCCAACGGTAATACCGTTAATCATTTGTTGCAAAAACATGCAGAAGCCCCCCTTTTAACTAACTATCTTATTTCTGAGTAACAACAAATTTGCCGTCTTTGATGATCAAGCGCAATGGTTGTTTTACAACGTCGCCGTTTTCATCAAAAGTATTGACGCCAGTAGCACCTTTCAGGTCTTTGAGTTTAGACATGAAATCGCCGATTGCTTTGCGGTCAGTACCAGCATTTTTAATTGATTCAAAAATTACGAGAGCAGCATCATAGCCATAAGCAGCATAGGTGCTTGGAGCTTTTTTGTACTCTTCATTGTATTTAGCAACAAAGTTTTGAGATACAGGATCCTTGCTTACTTCAGAGAAGTAACCAGTCATCTTGATACCTTCTGCAGCAGAACCGCCGAGTTTCAACAAAGCGTCGGAGTAAATGGCATCAACGCCCATGATCTGCATTTTTTCCAAGCCAAAGTTATTCTTTTGTTTAGCAATCAAAGCAGTTTCATTGTATAAACCGCCGACAATAATAACATCAGCTTTGCTGTTAGCGACTTTTGTCAAAGCAGTGCTGAAATCAGTAGCGCCTACTTCATAAGCTTCTTCAGCAACGATTTTTGCATTCAGATTACCGGCAGCTTTGGTAACAACCTCAGCCAAGCCTGTGCCATAATCCGTGTTTTCATAAAGAACAGCGATATTCTTATAACCAAGGTCTTTAACAGCCCAATCCATCAGGGAAGCACCTTGTACAGCATCAGTTGTGATAACGCGGAAAGTATAAGGGCCTGCTTTGGTAACTGCTGCCGCACTGGATCCCGGTGATACACTGACTACGCCAGCTTGGTTATAGATAGGAGCAGCTGCTAGTGTGCAGGAACTGTTGAAATGACCTACGATAGCCAGGACACTCTTGTCCTGAGCCAATTTGTTAGCAACGGTAGCTGCTTCCGAAGGATCACCTTTATCATCTGTAATTACAAGTTCAACTTTCTTATTATTAATGCCGCCTTTAGCATTAATCTCTTTTACCGCAAGATTGACACCGTTTTTAATAGCATTGCCGTCTTCAGCGCTCGCGCCAGTCAAAGGTACAGCCACACCAACTTTAATAACATCGGATTTAGCAGAACCGCAGCCAAATGCAAACAAAGAACCAACTAACATAAAACCTGAAAGTAATGTTGCCATAGATTTTTTCATAATTTTATTCCCCTCCATAAATGTTTGGTTTTGTTTCAGCAGTTAAAAATTTTCATTCCGCTTTTCCTTTGCACCTCCGGCCGTTAACGACGACATTGTCGTTTTTATTTCTACAGTATCGTTGACAAGTTTGTTATAACATGCTAAATTAGGTTTGTCAATAATATTATTTAAATGTCCTTTTAATTTAATATAAGTTTTTGCTGGGAGGCAGCCTATGGAAAAACAATCGGTTAAACTAATCCAATCAGTACAAAGGTCTATCGATATTCTTAATTGTTTTACAGATGCTTCACCACGTTTATCACTCAATGAAATAAGCCAGCGCGTTGATTTAAACATTAATACGACCCGGGGATTAATCAATACACTGACTGCTAACGGTCTTTTGATACACGACAAAACAAACAACATCTATAGTTTGGGCTTCTATTTTATGGGCAAGGCCAATGTCATCCAGAAGCAGGTGGAAAGTTACATCACCATGTCCAAAGGCCTGGTAGATGCGATAGCCAATAAGTATCACATTTCTGCCAGCTTGCAGATGGTCAACCAGAATCAGATTTATTCCATTTATTGCGCCTATCCTATTAATACTGCTTACTACATCATTCTGTCCGAATACTCGGTTTTGCCGAAATACGCTACTTCTTCCGGCAAGCTGCTGATGTTGTATAATCTCTATGAAAATGATGAAAGCGCGTTTGATAATCTTGAATTCAAACAATTCACGCCACGGACCATCATGGATGCCGAAACTTTGAAGGCCAATCTCGAAGAAGTACGCCGCAATAAATATGCCTGCGAATTAGAAGAATTTGCTCTTGGCGTAGGCAGTATGGCGGTACCGATTTTCGATCTCAGCAACCAATTGATTGCCACTGTCAGTGCTACTTTCTTTGTGCATAGCCTGCCGGCTATCAAGGATAATCTGCTGACCGATCTCAAGAATATTGCGGCGACTGTTTCTGACAATTTTTGCAACATCCAGAAAAATAAGGCTTAGAAGAAGGGTTTAAAATGAGCATCAGCTTAGAAAAAATAGAACTGCTTTTCACAAAGCTGGCAGCCTTCGGTAAAAATTCCGAAGGTGGACTGACCAGACTCTCATATTCGGAAGAATTTCTGGCAGCACAAACAATGCTGGCAGAATTCATGGAAAATATCGGTATGACAGTTGCGATTGATGCCGTTGGTAATCTGATCGGTACTTATCCCGGACGTGATAATTCCTTAGCTCCTGTCTGCTGCGGTTCCCACCTGGACAGTGTCCCTAACGGCGGCACCTTTGATGGTGCTTTAGGCATTGTTACGGCCTTGGAATGCGTACGCAGCTGGCACGAAGAAAATTGGCAGCCTCTACGACCCGTTAAAGTTATCGCTTTCGTAGAAGAAGAAGGGGCTCGTTTCGGCAGCGTTTGCTTCGGCAGCCGCGCCATGGCCGGCGAACTTCAAGGCACTGATCCTGCCGCATTTCAAAGCAGCGAAGGACGTACCTTGCCGGAATTGCTTGCTGACTGTCACCTAGATACCCATCCTTTTAATGAAGAAACTACTTTAAAAAACAACTCTTCTTTTGTTGAACTGCATATAGAACAGGGAGCAGCTTTAACCGAAAGTGGCTGCAGCGTAGGCATCGTAAAAGCTATTGCCGGCATCAAACGTCTCAACGTTGTTATTAAAGGCAAAGCCAACCACTCCGGCAGCACCGCCATGCACAGAAGACAGGATGCACTTGTAGCTGCTTCCTCTCTTGTTGCTTTTGTTTATGACAATGCTTTGGCCTCGCATGGTAATTATGTTGCCACTGTAGGCAAATTGAATGTCCTTCCTAACGCAGAAAATGTAATCCCCGGCGAAGTACAACTGACGATTGAAATGAGATCAGCTGACACCACAGTTCTCGAAGCCGCCAAAGAAAAAATTATGCGTCAGTACCTGCAAATAAGCACCGACTATAAAGTTACGATAGAAACAGTCTCCGAATATAATGTAGCCCCGATGCCTATGGATAAAGAATTAATTCAAACAATCACAGAAGCAAGTGACAGCCTTGGCATCGATTATCGTCTGCTGCCCAGCTGGGCAGGCCATGATGCGATGATCATCGGCCGCTACATCCCAACTGCGATGATTTTTGTCCCCAGCATCAACGGCATCAGCCATTCACCATTAGAATTGTCCGAGTGGCCTGCCATCGAAAAAGCGACAAAGGTTTTAGATAATACTTTAAAAACATTGGCTTCAAAATAAATTTTTGTTACAAAAAAGGCTGCAACACTAGAAATTAGTGTTGCAGCCTTTTGCTCATGTTTTATTAAAACCGCTTATAGCTCATTTCAGTAAACCTCTCTACGATGTCCAACTGTTAAGACCAAAATTATAACTTTCTCATCTTCAATCTCTGCAATGATTCGATAATCGCCTACACGATAGCGCCATTCTCCGCTGCGGTTAGCGGTTAAGCCTTTGCCATGCTGCCGCGGATTTTCGCAATCCACAAGATTTTTTTCTATCCAAGCCAAAATGAAAAACTGTGTATGTTTATCGATCTTTCTAAGTTCCTTGATAGCCTGTTCTGTATACTCTACTTTATAACTCATGACTCAGTCTTCCATCGTCAACATTTTTACGACTTCAGCGTGCGTATATGTAACAGGTCTTTTCTTATAAGCCTCCATCGCTCGCTCATAAGCAGCCAAATCGTATTCATCCTCAATACGTTCCATAACAGTCTGCCTAATTAGTTCAGAAACGCTTACTTTTCTTAATTCAGCATATTTTTTTATAAGTTCAGTCTCTTTCGTACTTAAGCGTACAGAAATTGCCATAATAAACAACCCCTTCCTGTGTATTACATTGTATTACGCAAGGTAGAGATTGTCAATGTCTTTTCATATCAACTGATAATACA
>CAYRVN010000030.1:0-15621 GCA_964427675.1 uncultured Acidaminococcales bacterium | reverse complement strand
GGATATGCATGAAGTATGAATTTGGCGACGAACGCGCCAAGAGAAAAAAGCGTAATAAGATAATAGCGGCAGTAACAGCTGCGATCCTTGTTGTAGCAGCTGGTTTAGGCTATATGTATTATACGTCTAAGTCATCGGTGGCAACTACGAACTCAAATGTTCAGCAGGCTGCTGATACAAAAGCTCAGGAGAAAGCGGAGACTAAGTCCGCTGAAGTCAAACCAGCTGAAACGCAAACTCCTGCTAATGAGCAGTCCAAGCAAATTACAGCTGAAACCAAAAAATTACCACAGTATACGATTTTAATTGATAAAAGTGATTTTAGCTTGACCTTGAAAAAGGATGATCAGGTAGAAAAAATTTATTCTGTCGCCATAGGCAAAAATGCAGGACAGAAGCAGCAACCAGGTGACTTGAGAACACCGTCTGGCGAGTTTACCGTTGATGAGATAATTAATTCTTCATCCTGGACGCATGACTTTAAAGACGGCAAGGGCGAAATTGAAGGCGCTTACGGTCCATGGTTTATCTCTTTGGAAACTGGTTGGGATGGCATAGGCATTCATGGCACGCATGATCCGGCTTCAATCAGGACAATGGTTTCTGAAGGCTGTATAAGAATGAATAATGCTGATGTTGAAGAAGTGAAAGCAAAAATTCAGCCAGGGACGAAAGTCATAATACAGGAATAACGGCTGAAACGCAGGCTATAAGCTAAAAGTCAAAAAGTTCACAAATAGTTTGTTGTTTTTTAAATAGGCTTATGATACACTAATTACAGTAACTTATGTTACTCTTACAACCGGGGATGTACTGGTTTCGACGGGGGTAGGTGTGGCATGATAAGCGAGCCGGGGTCCCATCAGCCCGTGATACGATGGAACTTAAATTAAACGCAAAAACTGATTACGCTTTAGCAGCTTAATGCTAACGCTCTACCTCTCCTCCTCCCATGGGCGTGGATAGAGCGACAAACAGTGGGATACCCGAAGGCCAATTCTCGGAGGCTTGCTGGGGAAACTTATCGAGATAGCAACTGAGTAGCCTGTCGTTAGGCGACAAAGAAGCGAAACACCAAAATAGCGACTGCGCTCGGAGAAGGTCATGTTTCATTGCTTTCGGACAGGGGTTCGACTCCCCTCATCTCCACCAGCACTTATCAAACAGTTGGTGGCGATAAAACTGTTTCTTACATACTATATTGGACAATTCCAGCAAAAACCATGATTTTAATGCCTAAAAGGCAATAAAATCATGGTTTTTTTGTTAATTTGCAATAAAGTATATAAAAGCATATAATGGTGCAACTTTGTTTGTGCATATAAGCAAAAGTTGACATATCTTTTATTTTGATTAACAATGAAGATGAAATATTGCTGAAACATGTAAAATGCTATGCTTTTATATACACAAAAAGGAGTTGAATGTTGTTGAAAGCGAAAAAGGAAATAGGCATTTCTCGGGCGGCTTTGGCACGTAAGGATGCTTTAAAAATAACAGCTATTTATCTTCTTGTAGGTTCACTTTGGATAATTTTCTCAGATATGCTTACAGAAAGTCTTATTTCTGAACGATATGATGTTATGCTTGTGAGTATGACTAAGGGTATTTTATATGTTATTTCTACAGCGATGCTTTTGTATTTTTTAATATATTCTGCTTTAAAAAAGCTTACTGATTCCGAATTTAAACTGAACAAAAGTGAAGCAATGCTGCGTACAGTTTTCAACCAGGCTCCGATAGGCATAGTGATAGTGCTTAACGAAACAGATAAATACCTTGGAAATGATGATTTCCCAAGTATAAATCCTATGTTTGAAAAAATAACAGGCAGAACTAAGGAAGAACTTAAGGGGATTAGCTGGGAAACAATAACCCACCCTGAAGAGGTGGAAAAAGAGCTCATTTTGTCAGAAAAGCTAAGCAAAGGTGAAATTACTAGCTTTGGTATACAAAAAAGATATCTGAAACCAGACGGTAAAATAAGCTGGGCAAGCAAAACTGCCGTCCCTTTAGTTTTAGAAGATGCCCCAAACAAGTATAGTTTGTTCCTAATACAGGACATCAACGAGAGCAAAGAGATTGAAGAAGCTTTACAAGAAAGTGAGAGAAGTAAAACTTTTTTGCTCGCAAATCTGTTGGGCATGGCTTATCGCTGCAAATATGATGATATTTTAAGCATTCAGTTTGTTTCCGATGGGTGTCTGGAACTAACCGGCTATCCTTCTCAGTATTTTTTGGATAACGGAGGACTGTCTTATGTCCATTTAATAGCTGATGAGTATAAAGAAAAGATAAAAACAGAATTTGAAAAGATGCTGGGCCAGCATTTACCATACAAGTATGAATATGAAATAATAACAGCCCTCGGACAACGGAAATGGGTTTTGGATATTGGACGAGGTGTATATGATAAAAATGGTAATTTAGAAGCTATTGAGGGTATTTGCATAGATATTACCGAGAGAAAGCAACACGAGATGGAATTAAAGTTTCTTAGCGAACGTGATAGTTTAACAGGATTGTATAACAGAAGATCTTTCGAAGAAATTTTGACACAGGAAGCTTCTTGTTTTGGTGATGGTAAAAGAGCGGTTATTCTTTTGGATTTTAAGAAAATTAATTCTTTTAACATGGTTTATGGTTATGCTTATAGTGAAAATTTAATTAAAGAGATTTCAATGCAGCTTTCTTTGTTGTGTGATAATGAATGCAGGCTTTTTCAGATATCTTTTGAAAGAATTGCTTTTTATGTTAAAAACTATAAAGGAAGAAAAGAATTAACGCTTCTCTGTGAGAACATTTTGCGTTTACTGGAAAAAATGCAAGTCAGACAATCCCTTGACTGCAATATTGGCGTTCTTGAAATTAACCAGAGGCATTGTACTGCCACAGACATTCTGAAGAATGTATCAATTGCCGTCGCAAAATCTGCTGAAGATCAAGAAACTTCATATTATTTTTTTGAAGATAAACTACAAGAAAAGTTGGAACGAGAAGCAGTTATTAAAGAAGAACTGATCATGGCTTCTCGTGATGACGCTGATGATAGGATCTTCTTGTTATATCAGCCTATTTTTGAAGCTAAAACAAATAAAATTTATGGATTTGAAGCCTTGGCAAGATTCGAGAGTAAAAAGCTAGGGATAATATCGCCGCTGGAATTTATCAGCATTGCTGAAGAAACGCAGTCGATCATTCCTATTGGCAGGAAGATTCTGCGCAAGGCGTGTTATTTTATCAAAGAATTGGAAACAAAGGGCTACAGCCAAATTATTATTTCTGTTAATGTTTCTGCAGTTCAAATGTTAAGAAATGATTTTGTTAATGATGTTGAAAAAATAATTGAAGAAACTTCCATCAATCCAAATATGTTAACTTTAGAAGTTACAGAGTCGATGCTTCTTACAAGCTACGAAAGTATCAACAAAACGATTGGCTATTTGAGAAAAATGGGAATAAAATTTGCTATTGACGATTTTGGTGTAGGTTATTCGTCGCTTGCCAGAGAAAGAGAGCTAAAGGTAGACTGCATAAAGCTTGACAAATTTTTTGCTGACGACTTGCTTGAACATAAGGAAAATGAAATAATTGTCGCTGATATTATTTCTATGATGCACAAGCTTGGACATACGGTGGTGGCTGAAGGTGTTGAAAATGATAAGCAAAAAGAATATCTGACTAAAAATCATTGTGACTATTTGCAAGGTTATTTTTTCAGCAAACCACTAAAGCAGAAAATAGCATTAGAGTTACTTAATGGGAGAAACAAACTATAAACAGATGTTGACTTTCGTGAATATATAGGGTATATTTTAACCGAAAAGAATATTCAGAAAATTCCAACTGATTAAAGCGACATTTTTAGTTTAATTAAAGATAATCCGGTCTGAATCAAGAAATAAAAACAACTTGTTGTTAAGAAGGAGGAGATAACGTTATGAAAAACAAGAATTATTTAATTACAGTATTAGCTTTGGTTTTTATGATGATTTCATCTATGGCGTTTGCAGCCCCAGGTACTCCAACAAAATACAAAGGGTTATCTGCGATTGCTGCCGCACGTACTGAAGTGCCTACAGCAGCGAATTTATTAGGGTATAACAAAGATGGAGACAACATGATTGTTGTGTTTCAAGACCCTGCTACACTGGAACATTATTTTGTTAAAGTAGTTATGGAGATTTCTAAAGTAAAAGAAGTGAAAATTAATGGAGCAGTATTTGTTCTGGGTAGTACTGTTATTAATAAAACAGCGGATGATGTCAAGTCAGTATTATTGAAAACGTATCCCGATGCAAAGAATATCGTTATAACTACAGATCACGATATGAACAACACATATTATCAAGCAAATTTCACTACAAAAAAATTTAAAGGCGAGGCCAAGTTTAATCCTGCAACGGGAGTCATTATTGAAAGAACCTTAGAATATTATTAAATTTTTTGATTTATATTCAAAAAAGCACCAGCGTAACTAGCTGGTGCTTTTTTCAAGCAACAAACACGATTTTGGTTGCAGCTAATAAGGTGACAGTAAAACATTTTGTTTGTAAAAACGCTATTTATGCGATTGTTTTGTTAACTTTTTAAAATTAAAGTGTTATAATAAACATAGGCTTCAAATACTAAGGAGATGTTTATCATGGGAGATAAAAGCCCAAAGAACAAAGAGAAAATGAAAATGAAAAAGAGGTCTGAGAAGACCAAAGCAGCTACTCACACAAGTTCTGAAAATTTACAAACAGAACCTAAATAAAAGAATTTTAACACAGCAACTGCAATTTTGAATGCACCTCAAACGGCAAGCACTACTTTGAGGTGCATTTTTCTTAATTTTATAAATGATATGCTTTAAGATAAATTATGAAATTATTGTGAAGTGTTGATTAGACGCTTGAAGTTTGCTATAATAGTTTCTAGATGAATAGGCTCTAAAAGGGAGTAACTGTTATAACTGTCGTCAACATATATGCTGCAACCACAGCTGGCGGTAGTATTGAATGCATAGCATTTGATTGGTGAGACTTTTAGTGTGATGGTGGTCCATTGCGCTGGGGGTCTTTTTTATTTCTATTATTGAGGAGGAGATTTAGTTGGAGTTTTTGTCAATGGATTTTTTGGTAGCACTTGGTTCTATCATTGTATTGGATCTTGTTCTTGGTGGAGATAATGCAGTAGTAATTGCTATGGCATCACGTGATTTACCGGAATCGATTCGAAAGAGAGCAATATATGTAGGGACAGCTGGTGCAATTGCAATCAGGTTAGTAATGACATTTTTAGCTGTGTGGGTTTTGACAGTGCCGTATTTGCAAGCTATCGGTGGTTTGGCCTTAATTCCTATAGCAATCAAATTGCTTAAGCCGTCGGAAGAAACAAAAGAAATATCTTCTTGTGATGGGTTTTGGACCGCAATTAAAACAATTATTATTGCGGATGTGGCAATGGGAGTCGACAATGTTTTGGCTATAGCAGGAGCTGCTGACGGTCATTTTGGATTGGTAGTTATTGGCTTATTGATCAGCATTCCTGTGATTGTTTGGGGCAGCCAATTAATAGGCGCTCTGATGCAGAAGTATCCTTCCTTGATTTTCCTTGGGGCAGGTATTCTGGCTTGGACCGCTGGTACTATGCTGCTGCATGATAAAATTGTAGGTAGTTATATATCTAATGTATTGGATGGATTTGAATATGTGATCCCTCTTTTGATAACTGCTAGCGTTCTAACAATTGGTTATCGTGC
Source organism: uncultured Acidaminococcales bacterium (assembly GCA_964427675.1). Lineage (GTDB taxonomy): Bacteria > Bacillota > Negativicutes > Acidaminococcales > Acidaminococcaceae > RZYP01. The sequence continues at coordinate 9,875 of CAYRVN010000030.1, read as the reverse complement.
GCAACAGTCTGCTGACATTCCGGCAGATGCTGAATTGAATTAATTTGATGTATGAGTGACTGAAAGGCCTGTGCTGCAAAGTGCAGGCCTTTCTTCTTTTTATATCCAGAAACAAGTATTACAGAAGGATAAAGCGAAAAAATGTCGAAGCATGCAGTATAAAAATTAATTAAGGAAGTGAGAAAGATGGCTGCAAATCTGCCTTTCAAAATTGACGATTGCGTATATGATCAAAATAATAAGAAAGGTAAAGTTGTTGATTTCAGACAGGAAGATGTTTCAGACCCTAGCAATGGCAAGTTTGCTTATAAAGTTAACTGGGAAAACGGCGGCAGTGATTGGATGGAGGAGAAGGATATCCACAAAAAGAGTTTTTTTGAAAGCCTGATGCAGAAATTTAAATAAACTTTTTATACATAGGACATTACAATTAATTTAGCTCAGAATTTTTTCATCGAAGAAAGCAAGATATTAAAAAATCGAAATGAAGAAAGAGAAGAATTAAAATAATACATATTTGTATAAATCATATGGAGGGTAATGATGAAAGTATTATTACTAAATGGCAGTCCGCATGAAAAAGGTTGTACATACACAGCTTTGGCAGAAATAGCCAAAGAATTGGCAAAAGAAAATATTGACTCTGAAATTATACAAGTCGGCAGTAAACCGGTCAAAGGCTGCATAGCTTGTTATGCATGTATCAAATTGAACAACGGACATTGTGTCTTTAACGATGATTTGGTTAACCCCGTTATTGATAAAATCAAAGAGGCTGATGCTCTCGTTGTAGGCAGTCCTGTTTATTATTCAGGCATCTCCGGTCAGGTAAAGTCACTGCTGGACAGAGTATTTTTTGCCGGCCGCGACATTTTTGCTAATAAGCTTGCGGCAACAGTTGTCAGCTGTAGGCGTGGCGGAGCTAGTGCTTCCTTTGACCAACTTAACCACTATTTTATGATGAAAAACATGCCGGTTGTAAGTTCACAATATTGGAATCAGGTTCATGGCAACAATGCAGAAGAAGTTGTAAAAGACTATGAAGGAATGCAGACTATGCGCACACTGGCAAAAAATATGAGCTGGCTTTTGAAATGTATTGAAACAGGTAAGCAAAATGGTGTTAAATTACCGGAATACGAAACAGTAATTCAAACGAACTTTATACGTTAACAAAATCACGCGAAAATTTTGGAGGTCAAATGCATGCTTGGATTAAAAGGTAAAACAGTATTCATCAGTGGAGCAAGCAGCGGTATTGGTAAAGCTAGTGCAGAAGCTTTTGCTATGGCCGGTGCCCGCTTGATTCTTTGCGCTCGCAATATAGATAAGATAACAGCTTTAGCTGAAAAGTTAAAGGAACATTTTGAGACTGAGAGCTTAGTAATAAAACTGGATGTGAGGAATCGCTCAGCAGTCGAAGAAGCAATAGATACATTGCCGGAGGACTGGAAAAAGATAGACATTCTTATAAACAATGCCGGCGGTGCACTGGGACTTGAAAAGCTCCATGAAGGTGATCCTGGCGACTGGGATACCATGATTGACACTAATATCAAGGGATTGCTTTATCTTACACGCAAAATAGTCCCACTGATGCTGAAATATCAGTTAAACGGTCATGTTGTTAATATCGGCTCTATTGCCGGCATTGCTGCCTATCCCAATGGTGCAGTGTATTGTGCGACGAAAGCTGCTGTTCATTGCCTCAGTGATGGCTTAAGAATGGATTTAGTTGACAAACCAATTCGCGTTACTAATATTCAGCCAGGTATGACTGAAACTAATTTCAGCAACGTCAGGTTCCACGGCGATGAGAAAAAAGCAGCGGCTGTTTATGCAGGCATCAAGCCACTAACAGCAGATGATATAGCAGATATAGTTATTTATGCCACTAGCGCACCGGAACACGTGCAGATTTGTGAAGTAACCGTTACTCCTACCAACCAGGCTACCGGCGGCGTAGTTTATAAAACAAATTCATAAATCCATAAATACAAATAAAAATACCCTTACCATAAAAAGTAAGGGTATTTTTATTTGCGGATCAGAAAAAAGTAAAAGATGAACATAATATTGGACATATAAAAAATAAGATATTTCTAATTAAAGGAATGCTGGCGTTGTCGTCGAAAATAGAAATAGATATTTGATGCTCTGGGAGGCTTTTTAATGGATAACATTGTCTTTTTAAGTTTATTTTTAAATGTATTAATTTTGATATTGCTTTTTGTAGTTTACCGCAAGACAGGTTCAAGTAACCAAACTGAGCAGTTATTGGGCATCAAGCTTCAGCTTGATCAGTTGCGCAATGATATTTACAGGCAGCAGGAAGGTCTGCGCTCAGAACTGAATCGTAATATGCAGGAAACTATGAATAACTTCGGCGATATTATTCTGAAAACTTTACGCAGCACAAATGATACGCAGAATGGTATCGTTAAAGATATGGACAAAAATATGCAGGAGAAGCTGGACCAAAATCAACGTTTGCTATCTGATTCTTTATCACAAGTGGAAAAGCGGTTACAGACTTACGCCGCGGAATCGACTGCCAAGCTGGAAAATATTCGCTTGAGTGTTGAACGGAAGCTTGGTGAGCTGCAGGCTGACAACAATAAAAAACTTGATGATATGCGGCAATTGGTTGATGAAAAGCTGCAGAAAACATTGAATGAGCGCATGACGGAATCTTTTAAGTTGGTTAATGACCGGCTGGAACAGGTTTATAAAGGGCTTGGTGAAATGCAGTCCTTAGCTCAGGGCGTCGGCGACTTGAAAAAAGTTATGAGTAATGTTAAAACAAGAGGGATTTTGGGCGAAATTCAATTAGGAGCTATTTTGGAAGAAATATTATCAGCTGAGCAATATGTTACCAACGTTGAAACAAAAAAAGGAAGCGGCAAAGTGGTCGAGTACGCTATCAAACTACCGTCAGAAGATGGCTCTTTTGTCTATTTGCCGATAGATTCCAAGTTCCCGGGTGAAACTTATGGTAATTTGCGTGACGCCTATGAAAGAGGCAATGCCGAGGAAATTCAAAACTGCGTAAAAGTCCTGCTGAACACAATTAAGGCTGAAGCAAAAGATATCAGGGATAAATATATTGACGCACCTAATACCACGGATTTTGCTATCATGTTTTTACCTTTTGAGGGTCTTTATGCCGAAGTTGTCAATCGCGGCATGATTGAAGTATTACAACGTGATTATCATGTAAACCTAGCGGGACCAAGCACAATGGCAGCCCTTTTAAATAGCCTGCAGATGGGTTTCAAGACCTTTGCCATTCAACAGCGCAGCAGTGAAGTCTGGAAAGTTCTTGGGGCCGTAAAAACCGAATTCGATAAATTTGCTGATGCATTGCGCTCTACACAGGCAAGACTTACACAAGCCAATGAAGAACTTGATAAACTTGTGGGTACGAGAACACGCAGAATGCAATTGAAATTGCGTGGCCTCACGGAGATGACATCTGCCGACGCGGAAAAAATTCTGCAATTAGATCAGGCTGATTCCGAAAGTAAAAGTTAAAAAATCTCCGGAATGTAAATTCCGGAGATTTTTTTGCTCACAATTATTATATTTTGATGCCTTCTTTATAGTAGTTGCATAATTCAACTTGTCTGACTTCATTCATGTATTCATTTTGATAGCCTTCCTTTTCCATTCTGTACGAAATTATGCCTGTTGTTGAATAAAACTCAGACTTTACAGCTCTTAAAAAAACAGAAGGAAAAAGAGTGTTTGTCAAAAAATTATAGAAAGGGTGACATACATCCAAGCCTTTTACTTTTCTGGCAAAATCATCATTACCAGCTAATTCGACAAGCTCGGTTTCTTTTTCAGCAAGCAGGCCATTTTCTGAATACTGCAGGTAAGTAGTTTGAGTTTCCAGGGCACTTTTGATTAGTTCATCTTTATTCATGAAGATGGTTATCGTTCCAATGTGAAAAAGGTTTTCCTCAAAAAAGCTGCGGCTTTGAAGCCTTGGAATGCCTAAATATCTTAAATTAACAGCTTCTTCAAATAAGGGGGAAGGCAATTCATCTACTTCATCCTCAAGAAGCTGGTCTTCAAAACAAGAACTTAATCTGACAATTTGTTCAGCACAAGAAAAGTCAGCAAAAATTTCTTCGCCAGGATTAGGGTAATATTTAAGAAGGAAGGTTGTTTGTTCTAAATCAGCATACTTTTGCCATTTCTGCAAAACAAGCTCATATGGGCCGGAAATCCCTGGCAGCCAAAAATACCAACCAAGAGCTTCGCCGTCAATCGGACAGACTTTTTCCAACTCTTCTTGATTAGTGTTTTCTAAAACCATTAAAATTGCTTGATTCAATAGTCTGTCGGCGTATGTCATTTTGCGCACTTCCTTCCATATGATGTTTGAGAATAAGGAAGAAGAGATAAAAAAGGTTCAAACAAAAACAGAATTTTCATATAAATATCTTGCTGTGAGTAAATTATAGAATGAAATCTTCACAAGTGTCAAGCATATAGAGAGACATATTTGTGTTAAAAAATGTAATATTTGCCAACAAGATATAAAAATAGTATACACTAATTATTAGAAGCAATGACACGAAAATGTCACTTGACTAGCAGTCATACTAGTGTGCTATGCTTTTAAAAGTAACACTGTATTTTATAATCTTAATCAACGGAGTAAAATTATGAAAAAAATAATAATTGCTTTGGCGGCTTTAATAGTTTTTGTGACTGGCGGCTGCAGCTTAATACAAAGACAGCAACAATCGGCTGCCGGATTTTCCATTAAATCACAGGCTACAAGCTTTGCTTTATCAGCAGGCAGTCTTAAATCGGCAGTTTCACAGACTCCGATTGCAGTAGGTAATGCAGATGTTTTTGCTGTCATGCAAAACATTACAAAAGATAACCGAGCAGACAGAACTATTACGTGGCAGTCAAAATTGCCGCGTTCCGCTTCTTTCCTGGAATATCGAGAACAAGGACATACTGACATCATTAAAATTAAGGCAAGTCAGAAAGAGTTTGCGACAGATCAGGGTAAAAAATATCAACATATAATAAGGATTAATGGCTTGAAGGCAGATCATAGTTATGAATACCGTATTAACGATGGTGAAGATTATACCGCGTGGGAAACATTCCATACCGATAATGGCTTGAGAACAAAAGCGCTGATTTTCCCTGATTCACAAAGTGTGGATTATGGTTTGTGGGCAAAAACCGTCAAGATGGCCTGGGGAAAAAATCCTGATGCTCAGTTCTTTATAAATATGGGTGACCTTGTTGATAATGGCGAGCAATATTGGCAGTGGTCAAAGTGGCTCGAAGGGGTTGATGGTATGATAGAAAAGATCCCTCTTGCACCAATCAGCGGCAATCATGAAGACTATACCTTGAACTGGAAAATGACAGAACCCCATACCTATTTGAATCTTTTTACTTTACCGACAAATGGAATAGAAGACTTCAACGAATATTTTTATTCATATGATTATGGCGACGTGCATTTTACTGTCATTGATACGCAGAGAGATGAGCTGGCTGAGTTTAAACCTGATTTATTCGCGAAGGAATTGGCATGGGCTGAAAAAGACCTTGCTACAACGCAGAAGCCATGGAAAGTAGTTTTAATGCATAAGCATATTTTTAATTTCCGTGTGGATGGTGGTTTTAATGAAATTGGCACAACCTTCATGCCGCTTTTTGACAAGTATGCGGTGGACGTTGTTTTTACTGGTCATATACATTCTTATCGCAGAACAGTGCCAATTAACCAAGGGGCAGCTGCAGAAAAGGGAACAATTTATATTTCTACAGGTGTAGCAGGAGAACGTTTGCGATTAAATGGACCAGCACAAATTTCTTTAGAAGCTGCAATAAATCCACAGCCAGCTCTTCCCAATTATCTCGTTTTGGAAACCAATACTGGTGAGATGAAAATACAAGCATTTACTCAAAAAGGAGATATGATAGATTCTGTTGTATTAAAAAAGTAATATTTAGGTTGACAAAAGCTTAACTTACATTGTAATATAATGGAGTTAAAAGGGAGTAGTTATATATACAAAGTCAACATACTGGCAAGAAAATTGCCTGGCTTTGTAGCCTGTTATGGTAACGAGACTTTTGGCGTGATTTGTTTTGTGCAGATCATGCCGGAAGTCTTTTTTTGTTTATCCAAAAAAAATGAGAGGATGGGGAAAATGTATTTAGATTTTATTGCTTTTATATTTTCAGCTGGAGCAGTTGTTTTGGCAGAAATGGGGGACAAAACACAACTTTTAGCCATGGCGTTTGCAACAAAGTATAAAGCTTCAAAAGTAATGTTGGGAGTTTTTATCGCTACTGTATTTAATCATGCGCTTGCCGTTGCTGTAGGCAACTACATAACACGCTTCCAGTCAGCTGAAACATGGATACAGGTAATAGCTTCTTTATCTTTCATATTTTTTGGGCTTTGGACCATACGAGGCGATAAGCTGGAGGGAGAAGAAAATCGCACTTCACAGTATGGTGCAGTAGCAACCGTCACTATAGCATTCTTTATTGCAGAAATGGGGGATAAAACCCAGCTCGCAACAATTGCGCTTGCTACGAAGTTTCCGGAGAATCCTTTATGGCTTCTTGTTGGCACGACAACCGGTATGATGATTGCCGACGCTATCGGTATCATTGTAGGTATCGTTATGTGTAAGAGGATTCCAGAAAGAACGATTAAATTGGTTTCAGCTGCAGCGTTTATTTTCTTTGGCTTTATTGGCAGTTATCAAGTTGCCAGTGAAAAATTGCATTTAGATGCAACCTTGATTGCTCTTGGCTTAGCTGGGATAGCGACTATTACGGGAGCTATAGCTTATTATTTAGTAAAAGAGAATGAAGAGTTATCAGTACCTCTCTGTGAAGAGGAATAAAAAACAAAACATGAAACACTCTTGCTTTTGACAGGAGTGTTTTTTGGTTATTGTGTATTCTTATTAGTATATTAATAGTAAACAAATTTTAAATGTACTGAAATATCAAACAAATCTGAATAACCTTTTTGCAAGCTTATGCTGATATGCTATAATTAGCATATCAGCACTTTTTGATGAGGTTGTTATTATGAACTATACCGAGTATAAGGCAGCTATAATGGCATCAAAGTCCGATGAATGGGTTGCACAGAGACGTCTTGGAACTTGGGTTTTTAAAAATGATCTTATGATAAGTATTGCTACAGAAAGAAAAAGCCTTATGGAAATGGATAAAAATGACTTTTTGGCTCCCTATAGGGAAGAATGGGCAACAAAGTTTGCAGATCCAAGGGCTTATATGCAAAGGTATGTACTTAGATATGGGATAAATGCTGTTGACATTATTACAATGGTGGCGCTTGATGGAGGTCGTGCGGTTGTTCCACTGCCAAAGATGGGCACAATGTTTATAACTCCATGGCAAGATAAAATTGGCCAAATTATAAGTTATAGCCTGCGTGAATATATCGAATATAGAGACAAAGCAGGCATTACAGTAAAATGACATTGAATAAGAAATCAAAGGGGATGCAATTTAATGGATAGGGGTATGTTCTCATCTGGGTTAGCAGTGTTTTTTGCAACACTGGGATCCGCTGTCGGTTTAGGCAACATCTGGAAATTTCCTTACCTGACAGGACAATATGGCGGTGGTGCTTTTCTTTTGGTTTATTTGCTTTGCATCATATTTGTTGGTTTACCTGTGATGCTAAGTGAGTTTTATTTAGGAAGAAAATCACGGATGGGTGCTGTTGGTGCATTCGCAAAGTTGGCACCAGGTACTGGTGGAAAATTTATTGGCAAAATGGGGGTTGCCTCCTCTTATTTAATAATGTTTTTTTATAGCTGTGTAGCTGGTTGGGTTTATTATTATCTTTTAAAAGCAATTAGTGGTGATTTCGCAGAGATTACCATGGAAAGTGCAAAAACTCAATTTGGTTCTGTTGTACTTGGACCAACAACTCCGATTCTTTGGCAGTTTATTGTAATGGCTGTGGTTTCCGGAATATTAATAATGGGTATTAAAAACGGTATTGAACGCGTTACCAAAACCTTGATGCCGTTATTGTTTGTTCTGATAATTATCTGTGACATTAGAGCACTTTCTTTGCCAGGCGCAAGTGATGGCGTTAAATTTCTCTTTGAAGTCGATTTTAGCAAACTAACTGGTGGTGCCATTCTTACTGCTTTGGGATTAGCATTTTTCAAACTTTCCCTTGGTATTGGTACGATGATAACTTATGCCAGCTATTTTACCAAAGATAACAATCTTTTAGGAACGGCAGCAAAGGTTGCTTTGTCCGATACTCTTGTATCTTTGCTCGCTGGACTTGCTATTTTCCCAACAGTGTTTTCTTTTGGATTGGAGCCAGGAGCTGGTCCCGGATTGTTATTTATGACAATTCCATTAGTGTTTTCACAGATGCCTTTTGGCAACCTTTTGCTAATAGCATTTTTCTTCCTGACTTCAATTGCAGCTACAACAGCTATGCTTTCTCTCGTTGAAGTGCCGGTTGCTTATATGACCGAAGAAAAAGGTATTTCCAGAACGGTAGCCGTTTTAATTAATGGTTTTATTATTTTTGCAATTGGCATTTTGGCTACTTTATCTGCTGATAAAGCAAGCTTGCTTGGTGATGTTACGTTTATGGGCAGAGGGTTCTTTGATTGGTTTGACTACTTGTCATCCAATATTTTGATGCCGCTGGGCGGTTTATTAATAATCCTGTTTATGAGTTATGTTGTTGACAAAAATAGCATAAAAGAAGAATTGACCAATAACGGAACGCTTAACTTAGGTGCATTTTTATCTTTCTTCTTCATTGTTATCCGTTATGTTACTCCTGCTTTATTGATTGTAATATTCCTGAACGCTGTTGGGGTACTTAAAATATAATTTGTAGGAAATAACCATATTATCTCAAGAACACCCGACTAATCGAGTCGGGTGTTCTTTTTGCTATAAACAGCCCGATTTTACAGGGAAACGTTTGCAATTTACCTGGTATTGCAGTATAATCCCAATAATCAATTAATAGTGTTAAACAACAATACGAAGGAGAGAAACCCCATGCTATTGAAAAGATTGGAAGCGCTTCCTGTAGGAAGTTTTCACTACCGCTTGTTAATTCTGACAGGATTAGGCTGGATGTTCGATGCTATGGATACGGGTCTCATTTCTTTTGTATTACCGGTATTGGCAAAAGAGTGGAATCTTACACAAAGCGAAATGGGCATGATTGGCAGCATTGGACTTTTGGGCATGGCTTTTGGTGCCGTTATTGCCGGTACGATAGCTGATAAAATTGGCCGTAAAAGTGTTTTTTCACTAACTTTATTTTTGTATAGTATAGCTACAGGGCTTTGCGCGTTATCATGGAATTTTGAATCATTGTTGGTTTTTCGCTTTTTTGTTGGTTTCGGGCTTGGTGGCGAACTTCCTGTGGCGGCGACACTTGTTTCGGAGTATGCACCAACAAAAGTCAGAGGTAGGTTTATCGTATTGCTCGAAAGTTTTTGGGGCTTAGGGTGGATTGTAGCAGCGTGTATCGCCTATTGGTTTATTCCTTTTTATGGATGGCACTGGGCTTTTATTATTGGAGCAATGCCTGCTCTTTATGTTTTTGTTATTCGTATAGGTATGCCTGAATCCGTAAGATATCTCATATCTAAAGGGAAAATCGAGGAAGCGGAAGAGATTGTGGGCAAATTAGAGAAAGAAGCTGGAATCAAAGAACCTCTTTTTGAAAAAAGTAATGCGATGTTTGAAACGGAAAGCTTTGAACCAAGTTTGTCAACAATCTGGTCTGGTCGTTTTTGGAAACGAACAGTAATGCTTTGGATTGCTTGGTTTGGCATAGTATTCAC
>CAYRVN010000029.1:0-16039 GCA_964427675.1 uncultured Acidaminococcales bacterium | reverse complement strand
AAATTGGTCCCAAACGTCGGCCAAGTTATTCGTTTGCATTTTATCCATCCTTTCAATTTAGATTTATTAGTAGCAGAATTATACGATATAATTTATAAACAAATTAACGACAAAGTATGGACATTTTCAACAATTTGCTAAAAAACTGTGATTAACTTGTATCTCAGAAATAACACTGCACACTTATTCTATCAAAGGGAAGAGGAGTTATCAACAGGACGGTGGAAAAAATCCAGATATTTATCCACAGGTGTGGATAAATATCTGGATTTTTTAATTTTTTGTTATGAATGTAATGGTTTTATTCTTGACAGTATATGAAAGCTATCATATAATCGGTATAGCTATCAAATGAAAGTCTGATAAATTTGGTAAAACTACGTGTGTGGCAAGGAGGTATAACGGAATGAAACGTACTTTTCAACCTAATAATACTAGGAAAAAGAGAACGCACGGCTTTAGAGAAAGAATGAAAACTTTGGGCGGTCAAACAGTCCTTAAAAGAAGACGTGCAAAAGGCAGAAAGAGATTGTCTGCATAATATTCAAATAGGCCGCAGTGATGTGGCCTATTTTTTCCATGCGGTTGGGTGTGAATATGTTGGAAAACAAAAGAAGATTTAAATTTGGAAAAATGGAACGGATCAAATCCAAGAAGGGCTTTCAGCTTGTTTATAACAGCGGCCGTTCTGTTGTTGATTCGTTATCCGTTATTTATGTCTTAACAGCTCCTTCTGATAAGGTTCAGATTGGTCTTGCCGTAGGAAAGAAACTAGGCAACGCTGTTCTAAGGAATCATGTTAAGCGAATGATGAGAGAAGTATTCCGCATCAGGAAGCATGAACTGAAGGCTGGTTCTCGCATAGTCTGGGTAGCAAGAAAGAAATTGATTGCTGCCGATTATAATACTTATGATCGCGTGTTTATGAGACTGGTCAAAAGAGCAGGTTTATTGAATTGAGGTAATATCAGGATGAAAACTTTGTGTATTGTGCTTATTCGCTTCTACCAATTGTTTATTTCGCCTTTATTTCCGCCAACTTGCCGTTTTTATCCAACTTGTTCACAATATGCGATTGAAGCAATTCAAAAAAAAGGGGTTTTACGAGGTGTTTGGCTCGCAATTAAACGAATTGTGAAATGTCATCCGTTTCATCCCGGAGGCTATGATCCTGTTTAACGGATTTGCTAAAATAAAGATTTTGATTTGAGGAGTGATATTTTGGATTTCCTGAGTTCGCTTGTACAACAGGTTGTAACTATTATGTATAACTTGACTGCGCTGATCGGTGTTCCAAACTATGGTCTTGCTATTATTATCATGACCGTAATTGTTAAAGTTATTCTTTATCCTTTAACTGCCAAACAAATTGCTTCTACTGCGGCTATGATGGAATTACAGCCAAAAATGAAAGCTTTGCAGGAGAAATATAAAGACAATAAAGTGCTTTTAAACCAAAAAATGGCTGAATTGTATAAAGAGCAGGGCGTTAATCCGCTTGCAGGTTGTTTGCCTCTTTTGGTACAAATGCCGATAATGCTTGGTATTTTTTATGGTATCAGGGATTTTCAATACGCAGGGGATCCGAATTTTCTGTGGATGACAGATATCGCTCTGCCTGATCCGTATTTCATTCTCCCGGTTTTGTCCGCACTGACTACTTTTGTTCAGTCTAAACAATCCATGCCTGATACAAGTAGCCCGCAAAACAAAGTTATGTTGTATTTCATGCCTCTTTTCATCGGCTATATCAGCTTTACCTTCCCAGCAGGTCTTGTTCTTTACTGGGTTGTGATGAATGTTATGCAGATTGCTCAACAAGCTTTGATGAGTAAACAAAAAGTTTCCGCATAGTTTAGCAGGTAGGGGGAGTAGTAATGGTTTCTATTGAAATGACCGGCAAAACAGTCGATGAAGCACTGGAAGCTGCTCTTGCTGAATTACATACAACCAGAGAAAATGTGGATGTAGAAATTCTTGAAGAAGCTAAGGATGCTTTGTTTGGATTGTTTGGTGGCCGCAAAGCAAGAATAAAGGTTACTGTCAAGACCGCTCAAGAGGCAGAAATAAACGAAGAAAAAGTTGCGGAACCTTCAAAGAAAACGGAAAAGGTTGTTGCTGAAGGGGAAACAAAACAACCGAAAACTGTCGTTAATAATGATGAAGCAATTAAAATGGCTAAAGAGTTTCTTTTAAAAATTTTTGCTGCGATGAACATCAAAGTTGTGATGGAAAAATTTGTCAGCAAAGAAGATGGATCTATTACTTTCAAATTGCATGGTGCTGACATGGGTATTTTGATTGGCAAACATGGTCAGACGCTTGATTCTTTACAGTATCTTACTAACTTAGTCGCGAATAAGAATTCTGCAGAACGTATCCGTATCATGATTGATATTGAGGATTACAGAGAGCGTAGAGCCCATACCTTGACGAGACTTGCTTTGCGCTTGGCCGAAAAAGTTAAAAGGTCAGGAGATAGGGTCGTCCTGGAACCAATGAATCCACATGAACGCAAAATTATCCATATGGCTTTACAGAATGATAACAGGGTGAATACTTTGAGTGAGGGTGAGGATCCTTATCGCAGAGTTGCCATCGAATTGAAGAAATAGAATTTTCGACCCAGTAATATTCTTTATATTGCTGGGTCTATTACTTTCAAGGGAGAAGGAGCAAAATGTTCGTAGATGATACTATCAGTGCTGTAGCAACAGCACTGGGCGAAGGCGCTATAGGCATAATAAGATTAAGCGGGCCCAGAAGTTGTGAAATTGCAGATAGGATTTTTCAGGCTGCTTCCGGTAAAAGACTTGAAAAGTATCCGCCTAACACTCTTGTTTATGGTCATATTATTGATAACAACGGCGTGGTAGTCGATGAAGCTTTAGTTGTTTTTATGCGTTCGCCGCGTTCTTATACTGCTGAAAATGTTGTTGAAATTCAGTCCCATGGCGGTATCCAGTCTTTGAAAAAAATCCTTTCTTTGACTTATGAAGCAGGTGCGCGTCCGGCAGAGCCGGGTGAATTTACCAAGAGGGCATTCTTGAATGGCCGGATCGACTTGGCACAGGCGGAAGCAGTCATGGATATTATTAAGGCACGCAGTGAAGTTTCTTTGAAACTTGCCTTACGCCAGCAGCAGGGGCAGTTGTCCAAAGAAATTGGTTTATTGCGCAAACGTCTTTTAGACATTATCGTTAATCTGGAAGCCGTTATTGATTATCCTGAAGAGGATATTGAAGAAGTTACTTTTCTCAATGTGAAAAATACCATTTATGATGTGCAGGGCGAAATCTTGCTGCTGCTCAACAATGCCCATACCGGTAAGATTATGCGGGAAGGCATGAAGACTGTTATCATTGGCAGGCCAAATGTTGGCAAGTCCAGTTTATTGAACAGTTTATTACGGGAAGAGCGCGCGATTGTTTCTGAAATACCTGGCACAACGCGAGATGTCATTGAGGAACAATTGCTGATAGACGGCATTCCGTTGGTGCTTACTGACACTGCCGGTATCCGTGATACTGATGATTATGTTGAAAAAATTGGTGTTGCTAAAACGAAAAAAATCTTGGAAGAGGCCGAACTGGCAGTTGTTGTGCTTGACGGTTCCGAAAGTCTCCATTCTGAAGATAGAGATATATTAGAGGCTGTCAAGGAAAAGCCTTATGTTATAATAGTGAATAAGAGTGATTTGCCGCAGGCGATTGATTTGGCCGCTCTACAAGCCGATTTTGGTGCTGAAAATATCATGCAGCTTTCTGCTCGGACTTCTGACGGTGTTGATGATTTCGTTGCCTGGCTGAAGAAGTACGTTTACGGTGCAGGCGGTCAGCTGGAAGAGGGCATCTATGTGCAGAACGCGCGTCATGAGTATCTGCTGAAACAGGCTGCGGCTTCGTTGTCTGATGCTTTAGCTGCAGCAGGCAATCATGTGCCGTATGACTGCATTATCATAGACTTGCGTAATGCCGTGGAAGCGATAGGTTTCATAACCGGTGATACTGTGAGTGATGAAATTATCAATGAAATATTTGCCAGATTCTGTGTCGGCAAATAGGTGTTAATGAGAGGGATAGATTTTGATTAGTGAAAAATATGATGTAATTGTTGTCGGTGCCGGTCATGCTGGCGTCGAGGCGGCTCTGGCTTCGGCACGTCTTGGCGGTAAGACTTTAATGGCGACTCTTTCGCTTGATAACATAGCCCTTATGCCTTGTAATCCTTCGGTAGGAGGACCGGCTAAGGGCCATTTGGTGCGCGAAATTGATGCTTTGGGAGGTCAGATGGGTTTGTCCGCTGATGAAGCTTGTATCCAGATGCGTATGTTGAATACCGGTAAAGGTTATGCGGTGCATGCTTTGCGAGCGCAGTCCGATAAACCATACTATCATACCATAATGAAAGAAATAGTTGAGAATCAGGAAAATCTTGATGTCAAACAACTGATGATTGATAAATTGCTTGTTTCTCACGGCGAGGTTGTCGGTGTCGAAGCTGAAACGGGAGAAGTGTTTGAAGCCAAGTGCGTCATACTGGCAACAGGTACTTATCTTCGCGGCAAGATCGTTTATGGTGAAGTGAATTACGAGTCGGGACCGAATGGTTTGAGGTCAGCGACAAAACTCTCAGCTTCTTTGCAGGAGCATGGCGTGGAACTGATGCGTTTCAAGACCGGTACACCGGCACGTGTTGATGCACGCAGTCTTGATTATAGTAAGATGGAACCACAATATGGTGATGAGATCACGCGCAACTTTTCTTTTATCAGCAAGATTGATTCAAGAGAGCAGCTGCCATGCTGGCTGACTTATACCAATGAGCGAACTCATCAGATTATTCGAGATAATCTTGGCAAGTCCGGTATGTTTACCGGTTTGGTCGAGGGAGTAGGACCACGGTATTGTCCATCTATTGAATCTAAAATTGTCAGATTTGCTGACAAAGAACGGCATCAACTTTTTTTGGAACCTGAAGGCATCAGGACTAATGAAGTTTACGTACAGGGAATGTCTTCTTCCCTGCCTGCCGATGTGCAGGTTGCCTTTATGCAGACGATTCCTGGAATGGAAAATTGTAAAATGATGCGTGCCGGTTATGCAATCGACTATGATTGTTTGAATCCGCTGCAATTGCAGGCGTCACTGGAACATAAACATATTTCCGGTTTATTTTCTGCTGGTCAGTCCAATGGTACCAGTGGTTATGAAGAGGCTGCTGCGCAGGGATTAATGGCTGGCATTAATGCTATGCAGAAAATAAAAGGTAACGAAGCTTTTGTTTTGGGAAGAAGCGATGCCTATATCGGGGTACTGATTGATGATCTTGTTACCAAAGGTACTAATGAACCTTATCGCATGATGACTTCGCGTGCTGAATATCGTTTGCTGCTTCGTCAGGACAATGCAGATCTGCGTCTGACTGAAAAGGGACGCCAACTTGGTTTGGTTGATGATTATCGCTACAGTCAGTTTACTGCTAAGCGCGACTTGCTGGAGAGAATGCTTTACCAGGTCGGCCATATGAACATTGCGCCGACTGAAGAGGTACAGAAGAAATTAAGTGCTTTGAATACCGTTCCTTTGCGTTCAGGTATTTCTATGTTAGAGCTTTTAAGGCGCAGCGAGCTGGATTATGCTAAACTTGCCAAAGCTTTTGATTTGCCGGAACTGCCATCTGTTGTCGCTGAGCAGCTGGAAATTCATGCTAAATATGAAGGTTATATAGCTAAACAAAAGCAAGAAGTTGAACGTGCACTGAAATTAGAGAATAAGTTGATACCCGCTGATATTGATTATCATGAAATTAAAGAGCTTTCTTTGGAATCTATGGAAAAGCTTGATAAAGTGCGACCAAATTCCATTGGCCAGGCCTCAAGGATATCAGGTGTTTCACCAGCTGATGTCAACGTACTAATGATTTTTCTTGATGCAGCCAGCCGAAGGGAGAAAGCCAAATGACTTTTTTGGAGGCTTTGATCAGTAAGGGCAAAGAGGCTGGTTTGTCGTTTTCCGAAAAGCAGCTGGAACAATTTTCCTTATACTTCGATCTTTTGATTGAGACGAATAAGGTAATGAATCTTACGGCAATAACTGAACCGGAAGAAGTTGCTGTTAAACATATCATTGATTCTTTATTGGCTTATGATGAAAAAGTATTTCCTGGGAAATTGCTTGCCGATGTTGGCACTGGAGCTGGTTTTCCGGGCATACCTCTCAAAATTTATTGTCCGGAGTTAAAAGTGGTACTGTTAGATTCTTTAGCTAAGCGCCTGAAATTCTTGGATAACGTCATTGAGACGCTTGGCCTTAAAGATATTACTTGTGTTCATTTACGTGCCGAGGATGCAGGACAGAATAAGGACCATCGCGAAAAATACGATTTAGTGACAGCACGCGCCGTCGCAAGATTATCTGTTTTATCTGAGTACTGTTTGCCACTTGTCAAACAGGGGGGCTATTTTATCGCTATGAAAGGTTCCAAGTTTGTGGAAGAGATTGCTGAGGGACGTACTGCTGTTGGTATTTTGGGAGGAGAAATAATTTCTGCTGAAGAAGTCAAACTTCCTGGCCTTGATGATGGCAGAGCTATTATTAGAATTCGCAAGATCAAAAAGACCCCGGTTAAATATCCGCGTAAAGCTGGTGTGCCGGAAAAGCAGCCATTGTAATAGGGGAGGGAGAACCTGATAGTATGGTTATTGATGATGAATTTGCATATTTAGACGCAGCGGAGCTTTTAGGGGAAGATGTTGCCAGTCCGGCAGAAGTTAGTGTTGTTCAGGTACCTGTGCAGAATATTGAAGCTAATCCATATCAACCGCGTAAACATTTTGAGCCGGATGCCTTGGCTGAACTCGCTCATTCAATCAGCCAGTATGGTGTATTGCAGCCACTTTTGGTTGCTCCTATGGGTGATG
The DNA here is from genome assembly GCA_964427675.1 of uncultured Acidaminococcales bacterium. Taxonomy (GTDB): domain Bacteria; phylum Bacillota; class Negativicutes; order Acidaminococcales; family Acidaminococcaceae; genus RZYP01. Next base: position 9,117 of record CAYRVN010000029.1, on the reverse strand, counting down.
GACGTTATATGCTGATAGCTGGCGAACGCAGGCTTCGTGCTTCTAAGCTTGCGAACCTCGCTATGGTGCCGGTTATTATAAGCGATTACACTTCTCAGCAGATTGCTGAAATTGCTTTGATTGAAAACTTGCAGAGGGAAGACCTGCATTTTCTGGAAGAAGCTGACGGCTATGAGAAGCTTATGGATCAGTTCCATCTTACGCAGGAATCAATGGCCAGCCGTGTTGGTAAAAAGCAATCTACTATTGCCAATAAATTGAGGCTTTTGAAATTAACGGATAGAGTCAGAAAATTATTGAAGGATCATGGACTGACTGAGAGACATGCACGAGCTTTATTAAGGCTAACGACTGAGGAAGACCAGATCAATGTAATTGATGAGATTACAAAGAATGGTTTAAATGTCCGACAAACTGAAAAGTATATTGAGCATTATATTGAAGAGCACCAGGATTCAGCTAAACTGAAGAAAACCAAAAGATTGATGATCATCCAGGATGTCAGAATATATTTAAACAGTATTAAGCAAATTACTAAGAATATGGAAGTTTCAGGCATTCCTGTTAAAGTAGAGCAAAAGCTCGAAGGCGATGATGTTGTTGTCACTCTTCACATTAAGAACACTAAGAAAACTAAATAGAATAAGGCTGAATGTAGATTATTAAAATAAAGTCAAAAGGTCAATGTTTCACGTGAAACATTGACCTTTTTTTATTGAATTTATAATAAAATATAAATATGAAGTAAAAATTATGGTAGAATATAGTAGTCGAACAAACAATATAAATTAATGGAACGAATGAGAGGTGATGGTCTTGGTTAAGGTAATCGCCATAGCAAACCAGAAGGGCGGCGTTGGCAAAACGACAACGGCAGTTAATCTGGCAGCTTGTCTGGCAGCCAAGGGCCGCAAGGTGTTACTGATAGATAGTGATCCGCAAGGCAATTCTACCAGTGGCCTGGGCTTTGAAAAAAATTATATAAAAAAATGCATCTATGATGTTTTAATTAATGGCACACCAATGGCGGAAGTCATAATGAAGAGCGAATACGAAAACCTCTGGGTACTACCTGCCACTATACAGCTTGCAGGAGCTGAACTCGAACTTGTTTCTGTAATGAGCCGTGAAGGCAGATTAAAACGAGCTCTTGACAGGGTAAAACATGAATATGACTACGTATTGATTGATTGCCCTCCTTCATTAGGACTGTTAACTTTGAATGCACTTACTGCTGCCAGTTCTGTGATGGTTCCGATACAGTGCGAATTTTATGCTTTAGAGGGCGTCACACAGCTGATGAATACTATCCAGCTTGTGCAGCGTAACCTTAATCCGGCTTTGAAGCTGGAAGGGGCAGTCATGACGATGTTTGACGCACGCACTAATCTTTCCAGTGATGTTGTTGGAGAAGTAAAGAAATATTTCAATGCTAAAATGTATAATACAATCATACCTCGTAACATCAGATTGAGCGAAGCACCGAGTCACGGGCAGCCTGTCATAGTTTATGACGCTAAGTCGAAAGGTGCTCAAGTTTATCAGGAGTTGGCACAGGAGGTTATTGGAGATGAGTAAACGCGCTGGTTTAGGCAAAGGCTTGGAAGCTCTTTTCGGCAGCACCGAGGATGTTAGTGCCGAATTAGCAGAAAATGAAGTTAAACAAGAAATTGATGTAGCGGATTTAATGCCAAATCCTTATCAGCCGCGTAAAGTCTTTGAACCTGAAAAGATGAAGGAGTTAGTAGACTCCGTCAAACAACATGGTGTAATTCAACCGCTTATAGTAAGGAAAAGCGGCGACAGATATGAGATTGTTGCCGGTGAAAGACGTTGGCGTGCAGCTAAAACAGCTGGTTTGAAAGCCGTCCCTGTCGTAATACGTGATTATGATGAAGAAGCTATGATGGAAGTAGCCATGATAGAGAACATTCAACGTCATGACCTCAATCCTTTGGAAGAAGCTGAAGGCATCAAAGCGATGATGGACAAACTGCAGCTGACACAAGCTGATGCTGCAAAAAAATTAGGGCGTAGCCGTACTGCAGTGACTAATATTCTTAGACTTTTGAATCTACCGGCCAAGATACGCGAATATATTTCCAAAGAAGAGCTTACTTTGGGCCAGGTAAGACCGTTATTAGTAATAGAAGACGAAGAAAAACAACTTTTACTTGCCCAGACTATCATTACCAAAGGCTGGAGTGTACGTAAAGTAGAAGATGTAGTCAAAGAATTTAAAGAAGGCCGCGATATTGAGTCTTTAATCGAGGATACGCCGCAACAAGAAAAAAAGGAAAAAAGCGGTAAGAAAGTAAAAACAGACAAAATTAAAGAAGATCCAGATGTTTTTTGCGCTGACTTTCAGAATAAAATGATGGCAGTTCTTGGTACTAAGGTCAGAGTAGTCAAAAAAACGGAAACAAGCGGAAAAATAGAGATAGAATATTATTCCTTGGATGATTTGGAGAGAATTCACGAATTGTTGGAGGAAAAGGCTCAATCACTTGGAGGTTCTTTGAAAAAAACACAAAAACTCAATGTCTGAGGTTTTGTTGAAGAAAGAATAATGAACGGGTGGTCTTAGCAGAAAGGGAAGAATAATGATCGGTATGGGAACGATTGTTAATGCTGCCGCAATTCTTGCAGGCGCAGCCTTGGGGCTTGTACTGAGGCAGGGATTGCCTGAAAGGTGGCAGGAAACAATAATGCACGCCATTGGGTTATCGGTTACAGTCATTGGTATCCAGATGGCAATGAAAACAAATAATATCATTATAGTTATAATCAGTTTAGTGGCAGGGTCAATCATAGGGGAGTTCTTTGATATTGATAAAGCCTTGAATCGTTTCGGCAGTTGGATTGGTGGTAAACTGACCAAGGATACTGAAAAAAATAGCGCCGCAGCCATCATAGGGCAAGGATTTGTAGCAACCAGCCTTATTTACTGCGTGGGTGCAATGGCAATTGTCGGCAGCATTCAGGAAGGTTTAACCGGTGATGCATCGACTCTTTATGCTAAATCAATCCTTGATGGTATAACAGCAATCATCTTTGCTGCAAATATGGGGATTGGCGTAGCATTATCAGCCCTTAGTGTGGCCATATATCAGGGTACAATAACATTACTGGCCGGATCAATGGAAGCAATTATGTCACAGGCACTGTTGGCTGAGCTAACTGCAACCGGTGGAATATTGATTATAGCCATTGGTTTGAATATGCTTAAACTTGTACAAATAAGAATTGCGAACATGCTGCCAGCCATTATAGCCGCAGGGTTTGTGACGGAACTATTCGCTGTTTTCAAATAAGGAGAGAAAAAGAAATAATGGATCAGATTAATTTTATGTTAAATGAAAATATTGCAGTTATAGTTGCCGTTCTGCTTCTATTAATAGTTATACTGGCAATTATGTTGATGAGAGCAGAGAAAAGAGTAAAAGGTCTGCAGGAGAAATATGATTTCTTTACCAAAGGCGCCGATAATGTTGATGTAGGCGAACTTTTGACAGAAACTCTAAGCGAAGTGCGCTCTGGCAGGATAGAGATGGAAAAATTAGAAAACCGCTGCAAAGAATTGCGCAACCAATTGAAGGATTGCGTACAGAAGGTTGGCGTTGTACGCTTTAATGCGTTTGATGATACTGGCAGTGATTTGAGTTACTCGGTGGCACTACTTGATGAAAGAAAAGATGGTGTAGTTTTTTCCAGTATCTTTGGCCGCGATGAAAATAGATGTTATGCTAAACCAGTTAAAGCAGGTAAATCTGAGTATCCATTATCAAAAGAAGAATTAGAGGCTTTAAGCAAATAACGCTTTGTAATAAAGCAATTACGGCAGTCCGCTTGCATAGAATATGCAGGCGGATTTTTTCTTGGCTAAAAAAACGTCGCTCAAAATTAGTTATAAGCCTGTTTAAATAAAAGTCGCTTGCATTTCTTCATAAAATAAGAAAAATAGCGTCAAAAAGCAAAATAAACAAAATTAGAACAGTGATTTTTGTTGAAACTGAATTGCTAGAGAAATTTATAAGAAAAAATACAGAATACTGTATAATCATCTAAGCGTCCATATTCTTTGGACGAAACACCTCAAAAGCAGGTAAAATGTGTATAATAGGGCACATGAGTAAAAAGCATAATAAATATTAAACATAATTGTTTTTCACACGTGCACAATTATGAAAATATGACAATAATTGTACAAACTTTACAAAAAAAGTAACTGATTTTGTATTAAAAAGCAAAAAAAATATTGACAAAAGTGTGAAGTCTTTCATATAATGAAAAGCAAGTGATTACAAGAAGGGCTTTTTATCTGTAAATGTGGAAAAAGTTTGTAAGAATTTCCTGGAATTTGTTTTTGCAGATGAAAACATTTTTGCAATCTAAAACGAATAGGGAAAGAAAAGGTGAAAGCAATGAAATCATGGAAAAAAATTGTCAGTGTTGCCTGTGCGACAGCATTGATGACTGCAGTTGTTGCAGGTTGCGGCGGTGACAAAAAGAAAGAAGCAGCCAATAGTAACGAAATAGTTATTGGTGCAAGCTTTGAATTGACCGGTGCGGTTGCCAATTATGGTAAATCGACTTTAAACGGCGTTAGAATGGCTGTTGATGAAGTCAACAAAGCTGGCGGTATTAATGGCAAGAAAATTAAACTTGTTGAAAGCGATAACAAGTCTGAACCATCTGAAGCAGGTAATGCAGTAACAAAGTTAATCAGCAAAGATAAAGCTATTGCGATTATCGGACCAGCTACCAGCGGTAGCGTTGCAGCAGCATCCCAGATCGTAACAGATGCAAAAATTCCTCTGATGGCACCTGTTGCCACAGCAGAAAATATTACTGTCAAAGATGGCAAAACGAAAGACTTCATCTTCCGTGCCTGCTTCATTGATCCTTTCCAAGGACAAGTAATGGCAGAATTTGCCAACAAAACTTTGAAAGTAAAAAATGTTGCAATTCTTTATGATGCTTCCAGTGAATATTCCAAAGGCTTAACTGCTGTATTCACTAAAACTTTAGAAAAGAACGGCGGCAAAGCAGTTGCCAGCGAAGCTTTCCTTGCTAAAGACGTTGACTTCAAAGCTGCTTTGACTAAGATTAAAGCAACTAATCCAGAAGCAATCTATGTACCTGCTTATTATGAAGAAGTTGCTAAGATCATTAAACAAGCTCGTGAAATCGGCTTGAATGTCCCAATGCTGGGTTCTGACGGCTGGGATTCACCAAAACTTGCTGAAATCGCAGGTCCTGCTGCTCTTAATGGTACTTATTTCTGCAGCGCTTATTCCGCTCAAGACCAAGAACCAAGCGTTCAAAAATTCATTAAGAACTACAAAGCAATGTTTAATGCTGAACCAGATAACTTCTCAATCCACGGCTATGATGCTGCAATGATTGTTATCGAAGCTATCAAACGCGCAGGCACAACTGATGGTGTCAAGGTTGCAGCTGAAATGGCTAAAACCAAGGATCTGCAGGTTGCTACCGGCAAAGTTACTTATGACGATAAACACAACCCGATTTCCGGAGCTGTAATTATCGAATTAAAAGACGGCGTACAAACCTTTAAAGAAAAGATTACGCTCTAGTCTCAAAATTTTAGTACACTCAATCCAGCGCCGGATTGAAGCTTTCTTCGATTCGTCGCTGGATTAATTATTTTTTAGTCTATGTTACCTTGTTTTCAATGAAATTAATCCCCAACCGATAAATAGAGACTGGCCGATGCCATAGTGGACGGGATTGATGATAAAATTTTCTTCATTATAAACATTGGAGGGGAAAGACAAATGAAAAAAATGCAAAAGATGCTATCAGTAGCATGCATTGGAATGTTGCTCGCAACTGCTCTCACAGGCTGCGGCGGCGACAAAAAAGGGTCAGGCGATACTATTAAGATAGGCGCTAACATTGAAATGACCGGTGGCAGTGCAAGTTTTGGTAAATCCGCACAAAACGGTATCAAACTTGCGATTGACGCAGAAAATGCCAAAGGCGGCGTGCTTGGCAAAAAACTTGAATTAGTTGTTGCTGATAACAAGTCAGAAGCAGCCGAAGCAACCAATGCCATGCAAAAATTAGTAGCTCAAGACAAGGTAGTTGCCGTAATCGGACCGAACCTTTCATCAGCTTCTATTGCAGCAACTTCTGTAAATACAGGAGCGAAAGTACTTGCAATATCACCGATGGGTACGAATCCTAATGTAACGGTTGACAAAGACGGTAAAACAAAAGACTTCATGTTCCGCGCTTGCTTCATTGATCCGTTCCAGGGAACAGTAATGGCTACTTTTGCCAAAGATAATCTGAAAGCTAAAAATGTAGCCATTTTGATCGACAATTCTTCAGATTATGCTAAAGGATTGGCACAATTCTTTAAAGAAGCTTTCACTAAGGGCGGCGGCAAGATTGCTGCTGAAGAATCTTATCTCCAAAAAGATACTGATTTCAAAGCAACTTTGACAAAAATCAAAGCTACCAATCCGGACATGGTATACATTCCTGGTTACTACCAGGAAGTAGGTATGATTGTTAAACAAGCTCGCGAAATGGGATTAAATGTTCCTATGGCAGGCGGCGACGGTTGGGATAGCGCTAAGCTTCCTGAAATTGCCAGCAAAGCAGCTTTGAATAATACATACTTCTCCAGCTTGTATTCACCAGATGATGACTCCAAACTGAACAAAGATTTCGTTGCTGCTTATCAAAAAGCATACAATGAAAAACCAGACGTTTTCGCTGCTCTGGCATATGATTCCGCACTTCTCGTAATCAATGCCATCAAGACTGCTAACGCTGTAGACACTGTGAAGATTAAAGATGCAATGGCAAAAACTTCCGGTTTCAACGGTGTATCCGGCAACGTAACGTTCAATGCACAGCACAACCCGGTTAAGAGTGCGGTAATCATCGAATACAAAGATGGAGCACAAGTATTCAAAACCAAGATTAATCCTTGATTTTATTCAGTGGGCCGTGGTTTGCACGACCCACTAAAGTTATTTTTTAGGCAGGGGGCTAAAATTTATGGATATGGGATCATTTTTGCACCAATTTGTGCAACAATTGATTAACGGTGTATCATTAGGCAGTATTTATGCTTTGATTGCACTTGGTTATACAATGATTTACGGTATTATAAAGCTGATAAACTTCGCTCACGGCGATATTTACATGCTTGGCGCTTATTTCGGCTTTGTAGCAACCACCATGTTGGGCTTATCTTTCTTACCGGCACTTGTTTTTGCCATGGCAGCAGCCGCGGTAGCCGGTATTGTCATTGAACGCGTTGCTTATCGGCCGATGCGTAATGCACCGCGTATAGCAATTTTGATTACGGCAATCGGCGTATCTTTCTTTCTCGAGTATGGCATGATTTTGATTGCTACACCTCAACCACGCACTTTCCCAGCGGTTTTTGATGCGACAGTCTACCACGTTGCTGGTCTTGTAATTAACAGCCAGCAGATCGTTATTTTGGGCAGCGCACTGGTACTGATGGCAGCTTTGACCTATATTGTTAACCACACCAAAGCGGGTAAGGCAATGCGCGCAGTATCTTTTGATATGGACGCAGCACAATTGATGGGTATTAATATCGACAAGGTCATCTCCATGACCTTCGCTCTGGGTTCTTCTCTGGCAGCTGCAGCTGGTGTACTTGTAGGTATCTATTACAACTCCATTGATCCTTTGATGGGTATGATGCCAGGTATGAAAGCTTTCGTTGCGGCCGTTCTCGGTGGTATCGGTATTATCCCTGGTGCAATGCTTGGCGGCATTATCATGGGTGTTGTTGAAGCAATGGTCAGTGGCTTCTTCTCCTCAACCTTCCGTGATGCTGCAGCCTTTGGTATCCTGATTCTTATTTTGCTCTATAAACCATCCGGTCTTCTGGGCAAAAATATCCGCGAGAAAGTGTAGGTGACAGTGATGAATAATATTAGAAAACAAGACATCATGTCCCTATTGGGTTGTTTTGTTTTGTTTGCTGTTATGCAGCTAATGATTATGTTTGAGATTATCGGGCCATTCTGGGAATTGAACATCGTCCTGATTGGCATTAATATTATCCTGTCAGTCAGTCTGAACCTGATCAACGGCTATACAGGACAATTTTCTATCGGCCATGCAGGCTTTTTGGCAGTAGGCGCTTATACCGGTGCTATTATAACCGTAAAGCTCGGCCTTCCTTTTGAACTAGCATTAATAGTTGGTACTCTTTGTGCGGGTCTCCTCGGCTTCCTGATTGGTTTGCCGACTTTGCGCCTGAATGGTGACTACCTTGCTATCGCTACATTGGGACTTGGCGAAATCATCCGTATTTGTATTCTGAATATCGAGTACGTCGGCGGTGCTTCCGGTCTCATGGGTATTCCACGTGAAACAAATTTTGCCTGGGTTTTCTGGGTAGGTATCTTTGTCATCTTCTTCATCAAAAACTTTATCAATTCAGCTCCTGGCCGTTCTTGCCTCGCAATTCGTGAAAACGAAATCGCGGCGGAAACCATGGGTATTGATACTACTAAATACAAAGTTATGGCTTTCACTATCGGCGCTGCGTTTGCAGGTACTGCCGGTGTGTTGTTCTCCCATTATTTCTATATTGCTCATCCGGCTTCCTTTACTTTCATGCGTTCTTTCGACATCCTGACCATGGTCGTTTTGGGCGGTTTGGGCAGCATGAGCGGCGCTATCACAGGTGCTGTCCTTCTAACCGGTATTTCAGCCTTCCTGGCAGAATATCCTGAATGGCGTATGGTAATCTATTCAATCACTTTGATTGTCTTGATGCTTTACCGTCCACAAGGCTTGTTCGGCAACAAAGAACTGAGCCTCAAAATGTTTAAGTTAGGAGGCGACAACAGTGGAAGAACTGCTGAAGGTAAATAACGTATCTATGGTGTTCGGCGGTCTGCGTGCCGTTTCCAACTTCTCCATGGAAATCAATAAAGGCGAATTGATCGGTCTGATCGGACCGAACGGCGCAGGTAAAACTACTGCTTTCAACATGCTGACAGGTGTTTATGAACCTACTGAAGGCACCATTACATTTGAAGGAAATCTCGTCAACGGCAAAAAACCTTATCAGGTAACTGCCATGGG
>CAYRVN010000028.1:0-16157 GCA_964427675.1 uncultured Acidaminococcales bacterium | reverse complement strand
GAAGTGCTTGATTTAGTGGTGGGCGGTGACGGGATCGAACCGCCGACATCCTGCTTGTAAGGCAGGCGCTCTCCCAGCTGAGCTAACCGCCCGGAATTGGTGACCGGTGGGGGAATCGAACCCCCGATACCGCCGTGAAAGGGCGATGTCTTAACCGCTTGACCAACCGGCCATGGCTCCTCGAGTAGGACTCGAACCTACAACAACTCGGTTAACAGCCGAGTGCTCTACCGATTGAGCTATCGAGGAATTTTTGTGACTGGTAACGTCACAAGTGATATTATACGGGGATACCGTAATAATGTCAACACTTTTTTAAAAAATTCTTAACCGCCATTTCTAACTTTAACGACGACCTTTTTAACATCGGCTTTTTCACTGCCTACATTGCATCCGGGACGATGGATTTCCCAAGGGAAAAAGATGGCAATGTCGCCTGCCTGCATATCTACATAATTCTCATTATGAGCCTTTTCGTAAAACAGCAAGTCTTGCTTGTCAGCATAGTTCTCCACTACTTTGTGTTCTTCAGTCAAAGGACAGAAGCCAATACTTTCTTTCCCTGAAACCAAAAATTGAACATCAATGTATTTAATGTGAGACTCTGGTTTTTTTACCTCCCTGGGTTCTGTTTCATATGTATTGACACGGGCAAATATATCCCGTCCCTCTACCGCGTATTCGCCATTTGGCAAGTCCGTAAAGTCTGTATCTCTGAGATAAGCCAAAGCCTTTCCAATGCGCAAGGACACATAAGGCAACAAGTCATTGATTTTAGCTAAATCGGTAAAAATCATTCGATGTACCTCCTTTCCAGAGTTATAAATTTGTAACTTCGACGCACATCTCTAATATCCTTTATTTAATTATAATCTTTGACAAAAAGTTCACTATTAAGTTAAAATTGAAAAGATTAATATTTGAAAGAGGTAAGAAATGAGTTATTTAAATGTTACTAATGTATCTCATTCCTTCGGTGGTCGTCAGATTCTGGAGGATGTATCTTTTAAACTGCTCCGTGGTGAGCATGTAGGCCTCGTTGGCGCTAACGGCGAGGGCAAATCAACCTTTCTGAACATTGTTACCGGTCATCTTTTGCCGGATGAAGGCAAAGTTGAGTGGCCTGGGCGTGTCACTGTTGGCTATCTTGACCAACAAAGCACACTTCAAGCCGGTACCACTATCCGTGAAGTTCTGAGAACTGCCTTTGACAAAATGTACGCAGAAGAGCAGCAGATGTTGGAGCTTTACGACAAGATGGCTGATGTCTCCCCGGAAGAGCTCGACAAAATGATGGCAACTGTAGGTGAAATACAGTCGGAATTAGAACACAGCGGTTTTTATTCACTGGATGCGAAAATAGAAGAAGTCGCCAATGGACTTGGCCTGGGCGATATCGGTCTTGACCGTGATGTTGCTGATTTATCAGGTGGTCAGCGTAGCAAAGTTCTTTTGACGAAATTGCTTCTGCAAGATCCTTCTATTCTTTTGCTTGACGAACCTACCAACTACCTTGACGAAGAGCATATCGAATGGCTCACCAAATTTTTGCAAAACTATGAGAACAGTTTCATCCTGATCTCCCATGATGTTACTTTTATGAATAACGTGGTTAACGTAATTTATCATTTGGAAAACTGTAATTTAACCCGCTATACAGGTGATTACGATAAATTTCTTGAACTGTCTGCTATTTACAAGGCTCAGCAAAACAGTGCTTATGAACGTCAGCAACAGGAAGTTGCCCAGTTGGAGGATTTCATCGCCCGCAACAAGGCTAGAATTTCCACAACCGGTCGCGCGAAAAGCCGCCAGAAAAAACTGGACAAAATGGAAATCATTGAAAAACCGAGAGAAAAAATTAAGCCAACCTTTAAATTCAAAGAAGCTCGTACGCCAAGCCGCTTCATTGTAGAAGCCAAAGACCTTGTTCTTGGCTATGATACTCCACTTACAAGACCTGTTTCTTTCACCTTAGAACGAGGCCAGAAGATTGCGATCAAAGGTGTTAATGGTCTTGGCAAAACAACCCTTTTAAAAACAATTCTAGGTCAAATCCAGCCCCTTGCCGGCAAAGTTGAACTCGGCGAATTCCTGGCCCCTGGTTATTTCGAGCAGGAAGAACGCACTAAGAACGAAAATACGGCATTGGAAGAAGTCTGGTCTGAATATCCCGGCATGACCAACTACGAAATACGTGCCGCTCTCGCAGCCTGCGGCTTGACTAACGAACACATAACCAGTAAAGTTTTCGTACTCTCCGGCGGTGAAGCTGCCAAAGTACGTCTTTGTAAATTGATGTTAAAAGAAGTAAACTGGCTGGTTTTGGACGAACCGACCAACCATCTCGACGTCGATGCCAAAGAAGAACTAAAAAAGGCGCTTAAAGAGTTTAAGGGCAGTGTCCTCCTGGTTTCCCATGAACCTGAGTTTTATGAAGACTGGGTAACCTCCGTGATGAACATTGAAGACTGGACAACTAAAGTAATATAACAAAAATCCCAAGCAAATGCTTGGGATTTTTTTATAATAAATTCTTTATTTTAGGGAAAATGCGCAGTGCATTGTCATAAAAGAATGCTTGATGCCATTCTTCCGGAACGACTTTTTTCATCAAGGCAATGTAGTTTTTGATATTAACCAAAGGCCAATCAGTACCATAGATTACTTTATCATACCTGTCAAAGTAATCAAGCCACATGCGCAAATAATCATAATATGCTTTATTTTTAGCATAAAAACTTTCCGCTTCAAAATTGCCAAAAGCCAGACCTGATAACTCCAGAAAAACATTATCGTTTTTTGCCGCTACTTCTACTGCATCGACAAGCCAGGGATTACCGCAGTGAGCTATTACAAAGCGAACATCAGGATAGCGTACAGCTATTTCATCGACCGTAAGGGGATGCGCGTATTTCAGGATAGCAGTAGTATTTGAAGTATCGCCCGTATGAATTACTATCGGCAAATCATATTTTCTTGCCAACTCATACAAAGGATAATGGACGGTGTTATAAACATAGACATGTCGATAGCCTGGATATAGTTTTATTCCCACACATTGAGGAGTATTAACATATCGCTCAAATTCAAGTGCCGTTTTTTCCGCGTTATCAAGAGTTAATTCGTCGCTTTTTACGCCACAGCAATAACCTATAACCCGAGGCTGATTATATTGCTCATAATTGAATTTACCAGCCAGATCAGGCACACGTGGAGTACTACCGCCATAGATTGCTTCTTCACCCTCAGCATTACCCATAGCAATCGAAAACACAACGTCATTATCAACGCATGCTTTGAGATAATGTTCAGAGGTATTTTCATGTCCAGCTAACTTAGCGGCCTCTCGGAAGCCTTCAATATCATAGAAATGCATATGAGCATCAATTATCTTCAATTTCAGCACCTTGTTCCTGATCAATTTTTGTATGTACCCAACTAAATTTTTCTTTCAATTCATTGCGGCATTGCTCAAGACTGGCAATCGTGCATTGCATAACACCTTGGTCATAAGTCACTCTTCGCCCATAGCTGGTGATCAAAACGAGAGGACCATCAGTATTAAACAAAGCTTGGTTCATCGTTATATACCACTTGTCTTCCTGTCCCAGACGCTTGCTGTCTATTTCAAGAATCAACAAATAATCTGCACCCGCCGCTCTGGCATCTTCCGACATTTGACCAAGATCATATTTATACGAATCATAGAGATCAGCATTTTTTTCTAAAATAATATAGCTAGGCAAAATCGCACGATACTCATCGAGAATAAATCTCTTTATATTCGGCGTAAACGGACGAGCTTGTATATTTTTTGGCGCGCCCACCACGATAGCAACCAATGGGTCTTTGTTAGTTATTTTTTTCATAGGCTGCTCTTTTAATATACCTACTTCGATGGCTTTATCATAAGCCTCATAATAGTTTTTGACAGCCAAATCGAAATAATAAGACACGGGGTGTTGATAGTCGGCAAAACGACTGGAAAGACTAAATACCTTTTCTCTGCCAAACTGTTTAAACCCGCCAATAAAGGTCTGCAAACCTCCGGGAACCGGATCATAGGAAGTTTTTATGCGAAGCAAATCAATCTTGTCGCCATAAGCCTCCGCAAATGCTGCGTTACCTATAGCGGGTGCTCCGAAAGTAATTACTGGCACCTTTTCTTTGGGAATACCCATGCTTACCAGCCTTTCTGCAAACAAAGTTGCCGCGGCACCGCCCAAACTATGACCGGTCAAAAGCAAGACAGCGTCGGGATCATCCTTCAGAATAGCTGCTATATCTTTACCGGTGCCAACACCTGAAACCTCAGGTTTTAAGCTAAAAGCGGCATTCACATATTCATTAAAACCCCTGTGCACTGCAGGCACGGAAGGATCTTTAACTTCTTGTGCTATTTCGATAAATTCTGCAGGACTAGTGCCTCCATACGCTACCTTTGACGTCGCAAAATTAACTTCCCAGTCTTTTAGTGAAGCGCTTCCTCTAAAGGCCAATACAAACAGCTTTTTACCTTGCGTAATTGTTTTATTATAAGCAAAAGTAAAATTGGCTTCGCGGTTGCCATCGTTGACAGTATATGGCTGAATAACAAAGCCATACTCTCCCAGATAGGCGTATTCAGAAGCAATGCCATTAGGAACATAAGTACCAGCACAGGTAGCAGCCGCCAGAGCAATAAGATGTGCCTCATCATATTCCTGCCGTACATTTTGTTTATTTAGATCATCTCTATCGCTTCCATTCGCAAATGCCACGATAGGGAAAACAAACATTACCAGCAATGCCATGGCAAGCATTAGCACTCTTCTCATATAAACGCCCCCTTTGATACACCATTATACATTAATAAAAAGCGAAAAAAAAGAAGAAGCATTTTCTACGAAAATGCTTCTTCGATCTGTTCAGTAGTTATATTATTAAAATTAATTAATTACTATAATTACAGACGAACAACGTTTGCAGCTTGTTCACCGCGGTTGCCTTGGACAACATCGAATTCAACTGCTTGACCTTCTTCAAGGGTTTTGAAACCTTCAGATTGAATTGCGGAGAAGTGTACGAATACGTCGCCACCATCTTCACGTTCGATGAAACCATAACCTTTTTCTGCGTTGAACCATTTTACTTTGCCAGTCATATTTCTTGGCCTCCTAAAAATAAAAAATATTTCCGAAAAAAGTGCTACATGAAAACTCCGCTGCTCGTGCGTTAAAGTATTCTCTGCAAGTCGGCCTTCTTTCTACCTGCTCATTATAGCATGGGGTCTTGACTTTGACAAGATATATAAAACATTATTTACACTTTTGGAAAAATTCAACACTGTCCAATATCTGCATATAGTCAGAATTATCTTGAAGTTTTTATCAACAATTCTTTTTCTGCTTTTTTGAGCTTTTTAAGCTCGTTTTCTCTTTTAAGGGCTGCAGATTTATCTGGCATTTCTTCAAAATAAACCATTTCTATTGGCAGCCTGCCTCTGGTATATTTTGCACCTTTACCACTTTGATGTGCCGCAAGTCTTTGTTCCAAATCATTTGTCCAGCCGGTGTACAGCGAACCATCACCGCAACGCAGGACATATACGTATGAAGACAACTTATTTTATGACCTCAACGGTTTCCATCTTTACATCCTCAAGTGGGCGATCACGGAAATCGGTTCTTGTTACGCCGATTTTGCGCACAACATCCATGCCTTCTACAACACGGCCAAAAATAGCATGGTGGCCATTAAGCCAAGGGGTTGGTGCCAAAGTAATGAAGAATTGGCTGCCGCCTGTATTTGGGCCTGCATTAGCCATAGAAAAGTAGCCTTCGTCATCATGAGTCAAGCCTTCACCAAATTCATCAGCAATCTTGTAACCAGGGCCACCCATACCAGTTCCGGTAGGGTCTCCGCCTTGAATCATGAAACCATCGATAACGCGATGGAAGATAATACCATCATAAAATTTCTTTTCAACTAATGAAATAAAATTCTCAGTTGTTTTTGGGGCTTTGTCTTCGAACATTTCGGCCACGAATTCACCCATGTTTGTTCTGAATCTTATTTGTCTGTTTTCGCTCATTTCATCTTCTCCTTTAAATATAATAAATTTAGATAAATCTAATTTATTGCTATCATTAAACCCTAAAAAGGCTGCCCCATCTTAGAATGAAGCAGCCTCGTGAAAACTAAACTATTTTATGTCCATCGTAAATTTCGCCACCGGCATTCGGCAGCAATTTATAGCGTTCAGTCCACAATGTTTTGTATTTTACTGCTTGGGCATGGATATCGGCCAAATGACCTTCCGGTAAAGTCTTCAATATTTTAGCCGGTACCCCGGCCACCAAAGAATTCGGAGGAATAATAGTCCCTTTAGTAACAACCGCACCCGCTGCTACAATACTACCGGTACCAACAACCACACCATCCAGAACAGTTGAGCCCATACCAATCAGGCAATGATCTTCAACGGTGCAGGCATGAAGAATGGCGCCATGTCCGACAGTAACATAATCGCCAACAATGCATGCATACTTATCCGAAACGTGAACAACAGTATTGTCCTGAATGTTACTATAGTTACCGATTTCTATACGGTTAACATCGCCTCTAACGGTACAGTTATACCAAACACTGCTGAATTCCTTCATTTTTACTGCGCCTATAATAGCTGCATCTTCTGCTGCCCAGGCTTTCTTATCAATTTCCGGTAAAATGTCATTAAAAGATTTAATCACTTTTACTCACCTTCTCTTTAATTTATCATTACTTGCACAATTATTATTAAATAATTCCACAACTATGTCAATAAATAACACTTATGTTTCACTTTATGTTCACCAAATTTCCTTATATCCCTGCTGCTTGACCTTGGTGAAATAGATATGCAGTCCGGTACAAATCAAAACCAAGCCTGTAAATACTAAAATGTATTTAGTAGCCATAAATGTTCCCATAAAACCGCCAACAAGAGGCCCAACTACGCCACCCGATTGCTGCGCCGCCGTCACCAGTCCAAAGGCTTTGCCCCTTACGAGCGGATCGGTTGTCTTCACTATGCCGGCATTAATATTAGGTGCCGCACCAGCCAGGAAAAGCCCGAAAACAAACTGCACTAAACCAAACTGCCAGATATCACTGACAAAAGCCTGACATAGATTAGTCAGACCTGCGCAAACCATGACAAAAAACAGTGTTTTGGCAAAACCAACTCTTTGCCCAGTCTTACCCCAAAAAGGTGCTGCCATAATACCAGCAATGCCCGCCAGTGAAAAAACAACACCAGAAGCCTTAACCGCGCCATCCATACCACCCATTAATTCTTTTACATAGATAGTCAAAAGCGGCTGAATAATCAAAAGACAGGACTGCACCAAGAAGAATAGTCCCATGATATATAAAAGTTTCTTATTATTTACGGCCATACGTAAATCTTCCAGCACGCTTCTTCTTGCTCTTGCTTTAGCTGCGCTGTCTGCGACAATATCCTGCACGTAGTAAATTACGCCGCATGTTGCCAACGCCAAAGCTCCCGAAGCAACATAAAAAGAGAAACGCATCCCAAACCATTCACTGACATAGCCGCCAATTAACGGCCCTATTACGCCGCCGCTAGCCACTGCGGCCTGCATCCACCCCATACCCCAGCCGAGTTTCTCCGCCGGCAGTGTAGAAGAACACAAAGCCATAGAAGCTGGCACAAAACCACTTATAAAGCCAGTCAATGCCCTGACTGCCAAAAGCTGATAAGGCGTTTGGGCCAAAGAAGAAAGCCAATAACAAATAGCCAAGCCAAAACCAGCCCGTATTGCCATTTTCTTTTGTCCAACTCTGTCTGCCTTAGCACCCCAATAAGGAGCCATAATTGCAGAACCCAAAAAAGTTATCGAAAAAATTGTACCAGCCCAGATGTTTACTGAAGAAGCACGTACTCCAAGTTCCTGCAGCAGATACAAAGGAAGGAAAGGAACCACCATAGTATAGCTTGCACAGGTCAGAAACACCCCCGTCCATAAAACAAGCAAGTTTCTGCGCCAATTTACTTTTCCCTGACCATTTGTGCTTTTTTCCCAACTTTTAAGGACCATTTTTTCATCTCCGTCGAACTGATTCCTACAATTATACCACTTCTTAACCAGTCTTTCCAAAATTGCCAGCAAAAGAATTTTCCGACTTTTTTCTGTTACTTGGAGAATTGTCGATAAAATATTATGGAAGATGATACGAAAAGAGCAGCACCCAAAACTATCAATCCCAAAATGCTGGGCCAGACATAATACAATGAATTTCCTTTTAGCAGGACATCAAAAGTGAAATCTACGAAATAGTGCATAGGGATAAGCATTCCTGTCCAGCGCATCCAGGGCTGCATCGCCTCGGTCGGAGTAAAAGTCCCGGACAGAAAGATCATCGGCATGAGCAGGAACATCATCATCATGATGGCCTGCGGCAGATTCTTCGCCAGCAAAGCAATTTGTATGCCTAAACTCGACATAACAAAAATATAAAGTACCAGCACCAGATAGAATAAAAATATATTGCCTGCAATCGGCAGACCATAGAATCCTTTCATGACTCCGACCAGACCAACTACCGATAGCGGCACAATGAGAAAAATATTAGGAATGATTTTAGACAGGAAAATCTCAAAAGAACGGGCTGGTGTTACCATCAACTGTTCTATGGTTCCATATTCTTTTTCACGGACAACGGCTGCTGCCGTCAGCAAAAGAGAAACCATAGTAATTTTGCTGATGAAGTCAACGAGGCCTGAAAACCAGGCATTCGTCCTGTTCGGATTATATTCTATCCTGGTATCGCTGTTTATGTAAGGAATGCTCTGTTTGGTAATCTGGCCAAAGCCTCTCTGCTCAATCAGATCCAGCGTATAATTTCCAGAAATCTGTGCTACATACATAACCGCAACGGTTGCTGATAAGGAAATTGTACCGTCGCTGATGACCTGAAAAGTCGCCGGGCTGTCAGCACTTATTTTTTTTGCAAAATCAGGTGGTATGATGATTGCCATGCTCGCCTTGCCGCTATCCAGATATTCAACAACTTCACGGTTGGAATAAACGACATCCAGCAGGCGAAAATACGGTTCCTGAAAACGGCTTAGGAATTCCCTGCTGCTTGGTGATTGCGACTGATCGTAGACAACATAAGGATGGTGGCTTATTTCCATTGACATACCATTAGAAGCAACAAACGGTGAGACTGTAAAAGACCAAATCAAAATAAACAGGAGCATCTTATCCCGCCACATCTGGATAAATTCTTTTTTGAGTAACGCTCGCAACCTATTCCACATTTAGCTGACCTTCTTTCGAAAGCAGGTAATTGCCAAAAAGTACAGGATAACTGAGTAAAGAAGTAAAGCCAACAGGTCAGGCCAGATAATCGAGAATGAAGCTCCCTTTAGATAAATACCTCTCACTATGTACATAAAATAAGTAGAAGGCAAAAAGATGCTGATGAATTGTCCTAATGCCGACTGACTCGTAACAGGTGACAGAAACCCTGAATAAAAGAATGACGGCAGCATTGTAGTAAGGATCGTGATGAACATTGCGGCTAATTGTGATGAGGCAACTATAGATATAAGTAATCCGTACCCAACTGTACACAGCAAAAAAAGCAAAGCACTTACCGTTAGTGCTACGAAACTGCCGGTAAATCTTACTTCGAAAAATAAAACGCTTAATAAAAAAATCAACAAATAGGCAACAAAAGAAACAACTATATAAGGAACAGCCTTACCAATTACAACTTCCCAACCTTTGACCGGTGAACAATACAGATTATAGATGGTGCCGACCTCTTTTTCGCGCACAACTATAAGTGCCGCCAATAGCGAGGGATAAAACATCAAAATTGTCGAAATAAGACCCGGAACAAGAAAGTTTTTGCTTTCCAGGGTTGGATTATACCAGGAAACGGCTATCGGTTCTACGCTGGGCAGTGAAGCATTTTGTCCATAAGTACTTTTGTATCTGGCTATCAGCAAATTATTTGTCTGCTGATTTATTGCGCCAACGTAACCCGTAATAACTTCGCTGCGCGATGGAAAAGAACCATCAACTGAAACTCTGACTGATACAGGACGATTCGCGGCGAGCCTTTCGGAAAAATTTTCCGGTATTTCAATACACAAACGAATTTTGCCTTCTGCCATCAGTGCTTCTGCCTGTCCTTCCCTGTCAAGCATACCGTATAATGTAAAATATTCGGAATTGGTAAAGGAACTGACATATTCGCGGCTGGCAGCAGAGCGGTCACGATCGTAAAAGGCAACGGGAATATTCTTGACGTCAAGTGTCATGCCTTCACCCATGATAATGATAATCATCATTGGTACAATAAGTGCTAAACTCAAATAGAGAGGATCACGCAAAAGTTCCCGCGCTTCTTTGCCTATAATGGCAATTATCCGCTTAAACATGCTGCACCTCCCCATTACTATTACTTATGAGGTCCATGAAGGTTTCCTCCATAGATAAATGGCTGGTTGTTATCGTAAAATCAGCCAAGCCTGCAGCAGCAAATGCCTCCTGCAGCAGAACTATATGTTTTTCCGGAGTCAGCGACCTTACATGCACGTCTTGTCCGTACATACTTGCATCAGAAAACATATTTTTTGCCAAAGCATAAGTTTTTTTGGGTTCAGACGTCGTAATTATCAACAATTGTCCAAAGTACTTAGTAGCCCTGTGTTCCAAATTATCAGGACTGTCAAGTGCAACCATCCTGCCTTGATCCATCAAAATCAATCTATCGCAGCGTTCTGCTTCGTCCATATAGTGTGTCGAAACCAAAACAGTTTTACCAAGTTCACGAGCCAGCTGATAGATAATATTCCAAAAATCGCGCCGAGCAACCGGATCAACACCAGAAGTCGGCTCGTCAAGAAATATTACCGGTGGTTCATGTAAAACGGCGCAAATAAGCGACAGCCTTTGTCTTATTCCCAAAGGCAGTTTGCCTGCCGGTCGCTCTGCTAAGGCTGCCAGCCCTATATTTTCAAGGAGTCGCTCATCATTGAGGCCCCGTACGTTATAAAGGCCTTTGTATAAATCGATATTTTCTCTTACATTCAAATCACGGTAAAGAGAAAATCTCTGAGACATGTAGCCTATACTGTCCCAAACCTTCTGCCGTTCTCCAGAGACATTATAATCGGCCGTAATAATTTTTCCGGAACTTGGTGGCAAAAGTCCGCACATGCTCTTTATCAGAGTTGTTTTTCCTGCGCCATTCGGCCCCAGTAGCCCAAAGACTTCTCCACTATAAATGTCACAGGTGATATTATCGACTGCTTTAAAACTGCCAAACTGAATCGTGACATTTTCACAGCTGACAACGCTCTTCCTGACAGTAACCGCTTTGCTGGCAAAAGGCATTGAGGCCGAAAGTTTGTCTTTGCTTGTTAATTGGACAAAAACATCTTCCAGAGAAGTTCTTACCTCCTCCATTTCTCCGCATCTGATATCTTCATTTTCCAAGTATTCCCTTACATTACATTCACTTGTTAAAAGGCGTAGTTTGACACGTTGACCAAGCAGTTGTGGGTCTTGAGTACCTGGAAACTTCTGCAAAAGCGCTAATGCTTTATATTGAGGTTCCACAGGTAAACTGACCATTTTACCTTCCAGCAATGTCTTTAATTCTGTTGGCGTTCCCTGTCTGATGATTTTTCCTTCATGCATCAGTGCAACACGGTGGCAGCGTGAAGCCTCGTCCATATAGGAAGTACTTAAAATGACTGTTACATGTCTTTCTTCCACCAAATCAATAATAATCCGCCAAAACTCCTGACGTGACCTTGGGTCAACACCTGTCGTCGGTTCATCAAGAAAGATAACGTCAGGCAAATGGACAAGGGTACAAATCAAAGACAGCTTTTGCCTCATACCACCTGAAAGATTTTTGGCCTGCCGGCTCAAAAAAGGTTCCAGTCTTGTCATATGCAGCATTTTTTTACTGTTGGCGGTAAAAACATCCTCAGGAATTTGACGCAAGTCTTTAAAAAACTTGATATTTTCTTCTACAGACAAACTATCATAAAGATTAAGTCCAATTCCCTGCGGCATATAGCCAATGATATCTTTTATTTCATCAGACTGTGTTAAGGGGTCAAAGCCAGCAACACTTATTGTTCCTTCGGTGGCATCTGCAACTCCTGTCATCATTTGAATAATACTGGTTTTTCCAGCGCCATCCGGCCCTATGAATCCGAATATTTCTCCAGGCATAATGTCAAATGACAGGTCAGAAACTGCTATTGTCGGTGGCCTACCCTTATATATTTTAGAAACATTTTTCACGGAAATAATTGGCTGTGCTTTTTCATCGGTATTTGCCTTTACTAATTTAATTTCATCCATGGCAAATCCTCTTTCCACCGCAGAATGACATCACCAGGCATGCCTGGTTTAAGAAGCCCATCCGGGTTTTCTACAGCCACTTCTACAGCAAACACAAGCTTCACTCTTTCTTCCTTCGTTTCGACATTCTTTGGCGTAAACTGCGCTTGATCAGATATCTTCGTTACCTTGCCGACAAAATATTTGTCGCGATAGGCATCGACATATATGCGTGCTTCGCCGCCAAGACGAATTTTCCCCACTTGCTGTTCCGGTATATAGATTTTCATGTAAATATTCTGCAAATCAATTATCACAAATAGTGGAGAAACCGCATTGACGACCTGTCCTACTTCCACTGGCCTTGTTATGATTGTTCCGTCAACCGGCGACTGCACTTGCAGTTCTTTTTGATTAGCCAGCAATTCAGCAAGTTTACCCCGGTATGATTCAACACTCGCCTGACTTGCTTCAAATTGTTTTTGTTTGATATCTACGGCAATTGTTGAAGATTGAGCTGCCGCCAGGTTGGCTTTTGCCGCTTCATGCAGTTGTATCACAGCATTAACATCCGCCATGCTGCTGTCATAATCCAGTTTTTTACTATCAAATTCCCTTGCTGAAATAGCGCCATCCTGGTATAGCTTCAGATAACGCTGGTAATTGCTTTCAGCAATTTGCTTGACAGCTTTGGCCTTTTCCAGTTGTGCTTGTACATTTTCCACGGAAGCCTTGGCCGATAATATTGTGGAATCAGAATTGCGCCTCGTATAGTCTAGATCATATCTAGCCTGTTCGTTTTGTAATTGGGCAGCTTTTAAATTTTCCTGAGCACTGATAACTTGTGCTTGTATTTGCTCGGAGTCCAGTATTGCTAATACCTGACCCTTTTTAACCGCATTACCCTCATCTGCAAGCAATTTAAGCACACGGCCTTGTACCCGTGAAGAAACATTGACCTCCCTGCCTTCAATTCTGCCCCCGGCAACTAAAAAGCCTTCCGGCACTTTGTTAGTTTGCTGTCGCCAAAAGAACCACCCCAGACCAATGATTATGATACCTATAACTAAGAAAATTGCCTGTTTTGTTGTAAGCTTCGGCATAAAAATTCACCCCAGACATTCAACTTATTTCTTTACAAATATTAATCGTCCACAATCAAATATACTGAATGCTATCCACTAAAAAGATAATTATCTTTTTAGTGGATAGCATTCTCGTTAATTAGACGAAAATCCTCTATTTTCAGAAAATTTTATCTGCCATTTTGCTCTGTTTTCAAGCACAGTTTCAGCTTGGTTAAAACAAGAAGGTGAAATACTTAAAATGTATTTCACCTTCTTACTCATACAATATGATAAGCAACTTATTAATTAAAACTAATATTACTTAAGCATGTTCCTGACCATCATTGTCTATTCCGTCTTCCTCTGCCTCAGAATTAAAAAGCTTTCTTACGCTTTGTGATGCAATCAGCAAAGCAAGAACAATTAAGGCAATTGCCATGATAAGCTGCAGGCCGTCGGTAAGGAAAGAGAAAGCACCTGTAGCCAAAAATTTCTTGACGATACCATAAATAGACATTAAAAGAGCAATGACAGTAGCACAGAACATGAAGCCCATAGGAATATAAAGCATCCTGCCTTCGCGTCCTGTCACTTTCAGGAAAACCGCAAGAGCTATAAGAACCAGTGCGGAACACAACTGATTAGCAGCGCCAAATAATGGCCAAACATTCATATAACCGCCCAAGCAGAGCAAATAACCAAAGAACAAGGTTATCACGGTTGCAAAATACTTGTTAGTCAGGAAGCGCTGCGAAGCAGTCATCTTGGCCGGATCTGTCGTATCACCTGTGAAAAGTTCCTGGAAACACATGCGGCCGATACGTCCTACGGAGTCCAGAGTAGTCAAAGCTAAAGCAGATACGCACATAGTTATTACACAGGTTGCCACGTGTTTGGATAGGCCAAACATGGATAAGAAATTACCGACAGAAGCCGAAAAAATCTGGAAAGGGGTTCCTTTCGGCATAACGCCACCGGTAGCAGCCGCACCAACAACAATAAGAGAAACCACCGCCAGAATTGTTTCAATCATCATGGACCCATAGCCGACAAACAGCATATCTTTCTCATTAGATACTGTCTTCGAGGAAGTTCCGGAGGATACCAGGCTATGAAAGCCGGAAACAGCACCGCAGGCAATCGTGATGAACAGTATCGGGAACAAAGGTTTGCCATTAACTTCAAAACCATTAAAAGGCGCCAACTCAATAGTCGGATTAGTAAAAACAACACCTATGACGCCGCTGGCAATCATTCCTAAAAGAAGAAAGGAGCTCAGATAATCACGTGGTTCCATCAGCAGCCACATCGGCATGACTGCGGCCATAAACATATAGGCAAAAACAACATAGATCCATGTTGTTTTATCAAAGTACAAAGGATAAGCAATACCAGCCGCAAGCATACCCAAAATCAGTATAATACCAACTGCCAGCTTTGGTTTTTCCGATAATGGATAATTCTTCAAAAATAAACCGAAGATAATTGCTACCACAATATAAAGCATGGAAATTGAAGCTGCAGCAGCATTAGGTGTTGCCTGCGAACCATTGGCAGTAAAGCCATTGAAAGTCCCGGCGACGATATCAGCGAAAGCGGCTGTAATTAAAAGAGTAAACAACCATGAAAATAGCAAGAACATGCGCTTTCCCGTTCTACCAATATATCGCTCAATAAGCATACCCATTGATTTTCCTTCGTTTTTCACCGAAGCATAGAGAGCCGTAAAATCCTGCACGGCGCCAAAAAAGATGCCGCCTACCATTAACCACAGCATGACCGGTACCCAGCCAAACATAGCTGCAATAATAGGACCGGTAACAGGGCCCGCACCAGTTATTGATGAGAACTGGTGCGCAAAAACAGTAAATTTGGAAGATGGTACGTAGTCATTACCATCCTCAAAGAGATAAGCCGGTGTTTTTGCTTTCGGGTCGATGCCCCATATTTTTGTCAACCAGCGGCCATAGATAAAATAACCACTCAAACACACCAAAAGAGCAATTCCTAACAACGTCAGACCATTCATAATCAAACTACTTCCTTTCAGATTTTTGCTTGCCGCAAAATGTCGCGATCATTTTTCAGTAAGCCGTTATTAACAGAATATCAACCAGTTTATCTTCCTGTTTTGGCACGCAAAAAACAAAAAACCTTCGCCTTCAATACGCGTTAACGTAATTGAAGACGAAGGTTAAACCTCCGCGTTACCACTTCATTTGCTGATCAATCAGCCAACTCTGTCATATCGGGAAAAATCCCGAAAATGCTTCCTTCTAACGGTAGAAAACCGGACACTGCCTACTAAACTTCAGCATGCTGCTCACAGATGAGGAAAATAAAAACTTAACACCGGCTCGCATCAAACGTCGGCTCTCTGTAGAAAAGACCGTTTATTTTTATATTCTGTTCATAGCATTTAAAATATTCTGTTGAAAGGCAGTATACCACCAGCACAAATACATGTCAAGCAATGAATGGTTATTTTTCAATAAAAATAGATTTGTTGTTCAGCGGCGGGACTAATGTACTTTTCATAAAGGTTTTGTAAAAAACATATCACAAAAAAGCATTGACAATATTTCTTAATAGTAATATATTACTTAACAATAAAGGTAAACCGAGGAATAAGAATAGTAAATATAGCTATTTATTTTCAGAGAGCTGCAGGTGCTGTGATTGCAGTAATAACGGCTGTATCGAATGGACTTATGAGGGTGGGAAGAAA
>CAYRVN010000027.1:9262-16293 GCA_964427675.1 uncultured Acidaminococcales bacterium | reverse complement strand
AACACCCCCTATAAATTTGTTCTCTAACATTATACCATTTATTATAGGAAACTCAAAGAATTTGTATATTACACCTTGTTGCCAAAAATTGACGCAAACAATTTATGATTATTTAACAAAAAAGTCTGCAAAGAAAATTCTTTGCAGACTTTTTGTTTTTAATATATAGAATCCTAATAATTATATTATAATCCCAAAACACCGAAGAACAAGTAGCATACGATACCGGAAACAACAGACATGGAAAGACCCCAAATCAAAAGTTTGCGGAACAATTTGCCCTTATCTTCATGATCACCAGCAGAAGCTATGCAAAGTGCGCCCAAGGTAGATAATGGAGAAGTATCAACCAAGTGAGATCCTACATCGATAGAAGAAATAATTGATACAGGATTACCACCGGTAAGTTCAACCAAACCTGGAGTCATAGGCAGGAACATAGGCATAACTACACCAGAAGAACTGGAGTATGCAGAAATTAATGCCGGTACAAAGCTTACCCAGAAATTAATAGTTATAGGTCCGGAGACTGATCCAATAATATCAACCAAGAAAGCCAGTCCGCCGGCTTTATCCATGACGTCAATCAAGACGGATACGCCGCAAACCATCATGATAACGCCCCAAGGCATTACTTTAACAGCAGCTTTGCTGTCACCATAACCAGTCAGCATCAATACGATAGAAAGCACGAAGGAAATAGAACCAACGTTAGACAGCATATTGAGAATTGGTTTTGGGAACATAGCTTTCATGCCAGGAAGACCTGGGAATACTACAAGTACAATTAATATAGCTACTAAAAGAAGCGTTGTGATCTGAGCTTTATTGAATGGTTCCGGTTTTGGCGCCAATTCATCAATGTCAAGTTCAGCACCCTTTTGTTTCATGATCCAAGCCCAGCCGCCCATAACAAAGAAACCACCAACGTTAACGAAACCTTGTGCTATCGTGGAGTTGAAATGAACTTTCCAAGCTAAAGCATTCAGTGAATCAGCTGGAATGTTCAGAGCTGGAGCCATTTTAGCAATGATACCGTTGGAGATGATACCGGTAGGAGCAAAAGGAGAGAATGCAGCGCCGTTTGCCGCACCTACAACAAGCAAAGTCATCAGGAATGCAGGCATACCGACGCGAGTTGCGATTGCCATAGCTACAGGAGCCATCAATGCACAGCCAGCGATATTACCAGGTCCGATAGTGGTAACAAAAGTAGTCAAAACATAAATAATCAGTGGAATAAGTGCTGTGTTACCTTTGCAAACACGTACGGAATATGCAGTCAATTTTTCCATTGTACCATTTGTTTGAGCCATGCCAAACAAGAAAGTTACGCCGGCTAAAATCATGAACAAAGACAATGGGAATGAACCCATAACTTTGGCGCCTGTCATACCGCCCCAGATACCACCAACAATAATCGCAAAACCTATACCCAAGAAACCTACATTTAAATCTTCATTTATGCAACTGATTGCAACCAAAACAACTAGTGCAACAATAGACATAAGAGCAGCTGTTGAAATTTCCATACTGCGCGTTTCCTCCTTAATATTAACGAATTTTGTCCGTGAATAAGTAACTTTATATCAATTATTCGCGAGCACTTTTGAAGGGGGCGTAGTAGGAATGTTTCCGGAGATTTAATGAGGCCTCCGGATATTTTCATCAAACAACTTGCCATGACATAATACATGTATTTCTGAATCGATAATATCTTTTCTTAATATTTAGTCCTTAGAACAATCATTAAATTCTGTCAGAAAGCAGTATGCGAAGTGTTCACTTCGCATACTGTCCGTCCATTACATAAACCAAATACGGATAAACATAACGATAAAAGAATCTATTTCTTATAATCCGAGAACACCGAAGAAAACATAACATACGATACCGGAAACAACCGACATGGACAAGCCCCAAATCAAAAGTTTACGGAATAATTTACCTTTGTCTTCGTGGTCGCCTGCAGAAGCTATGCAAAGTGCGCCAAGAGTAGACAATGGGGAAGTATCAACCAAGTGGGAACCAACGTTGATAGAGGAAATCATGGCTATAGCGTCGCCGCCAGTAATTTCCTTTAAGCCTGGAACCATAGGCAGGAACATCGGCATAACAACACCAGAAGAACTGGAGTATGCAGAAATTATTGCCGGTACGAAGCTTACCCAGAAGTTAACTGTTGTCGGTCCAGAAACCGAACCAATAATATCTACCAAGAATTTCAAGCCACCGGCTTTATCCATGACGTCGATCAGTACGGATACGCCGCAAACCATCATGATAACGCCCCAAGGCATTACTTTTACAGCCGCCTTGCTGTCACCATAACCGGTCAGCATCAATACGATGGATAGCACGAAAGATATTGAACCAACATTAGACAACATATTGGTCAAAGTTTTTGGTAAAGTGCCCTTAATTCCTGGGAGGCCAGGGACAACAACCAAAAGGATCAGAATGCCGACTAGAATAAGTGTAGTAATTTGAGCCTTATTGAATGGTTCCGGTTTTGGAGCCAATTCATCAATGTCAAGTTCTGCACCCTTTTGAGCTTTCATCCAAGCTAAACCGCCCATTACGAAGAAGCCGCCGATGTTAACAAAGGCTTGCGCTACTTCAGAGTTGAAATGAACCTTCCAAGCCAGGCTAGTTAAGGAATCAGCTGGAAGACCAAGTTGCGGTGCCATTTTAGCAATCAAGCCATTAGAAATAATACCGGTAGGAGCAAATGGAGAGAACGCAGCACCATTTGATGCCCCTACAACAAGTAAGGTCATCAAGAACGCAGGCATATTAACACGAGTTGCGATTGCCATAGCTACTGGAGCCATCAAAGCGCAACCTGCAATGTTGCCAGGTCCGATAGTAGTAACAAAAGTCGTCAAAACGAAAATAATCAGCGGAATCAGTGCAGTGTTACCTTTGCAGACACGTACTGAATAGGCTGTTAATTTTTCCATTGTACCATTTGTTTGGGCCATACCAAACAAGAAAGTTACGCCGGCCAGAATCATGAACAGCGACAGTGGAAAAGAACCCATTACTTTTGCGCCGGTCATACCGCCCCAAACGCCACCAACGATAATTGCAAAACCAATACCTAAGAAACCTACGTTCAAATCTTCATTAACGCAACTGATTGCAACCAAAACGACAAGTGCAAGAATTGACATAAGAGCAGCTGTTGAAATTGACATACTCATCATCCTTCCAAAATTAGGGTTGATTAATTACACGAAAACGAATTTTTTATTTTTGTTCTAAAGCAAACTTCAGATATTTATACACCGTAGATTCATACACATACGCTGTTCAGCCTTTTAGTCCTAGGTATAGGTGCAGCAAAAGCCGAGCAGCAATATCGTTGTATTATTATTCTTTTGTCAAATGTGATTCAGAAAGAATGTCTTACGTAAGACTATTGGCAGCCTCATCTAATTACCAATCAATCTTGACGTAAAACAGCCATAAAAAAATCTTTACCCTTACTTTTTAAAATTTTAAAAATATTTTAAGAGCCAAAACAATACCATCGGCTACAACAGATACAATCAAAATAGATTGTACACTGATAACTACGAAATATTCCACGAATTCACCGGTATAACCATTGGTTTTGTTACTCCTGTATTCTCTGTGGCATAATCTTAAGCAGAGCAAGATTATATAAAAATAGCCTGCAAAGATCGCTCTTTGCAGGCTATTTAGTTCTTTAATGAATCAAAATTCCAGAAACAGATTCTAGAGTCCCAAAACACCAAAGAATACATAGCATACTATGCCTGCTACGATAGACATGGACAAGCCCCAAATCAAAAGTTTGCGGAACAATTTGCCCTTATCTTCATGATCGCCAGCAGAAGCAATGCAGAGAGCACCAAGAGTAGATAATGGAGAAGTATCAACCAAGTGAGCACCAATGTTTATAGAAGAAATCATAGCGATTGCATCGCCGCCAGTCAACTGTTGCAAACCAGGAACCATTGGCAGGAACATCGGCATAACAACACCAGAAGAACTGGAGTATGCGGAAATTATTGCCGGCACGAAGCTTACCCAGAAGTTAACAGAAACAGGACCAGATACAGATGCAATAATGTCAACCAGGAATTTCAAGCCACCAGCTTTATCCATAACATCGATCAGTACGGATACGCCGCAAACCATCATGATAACGCCCCAAGGCATTACTTTTACAGCTGCCTTGCTGTCACCATAACCGGTAAGCATCAATACGATTGAAAGCACGAAGGAAATAGAACCAACGTTAGAAAGCATGTTGGTAAGAGCTTTTGGCAAAACCCCTTTCATGCCAGGCAGGCCAGGAACAACGACCAAGATAATCAAAATAGCAATCAAAATAAGTGTTGTCAATTGAGCTTTGTTGAATGGTTCCGGTTTTGGAGCCAATTCATCAATATCAAGTTCTGCACCTTTTTGAGCTCTCATCCAAGCCAAACCGCCCATTACAAAGAAGCCGCCGATGTTAACAAAGCCTTGTGCAACTTCAGAGTTGAAATGGATTTTCCATGCCAAGCCGTTTAAAGCGTCAGCAGGTATGCCCATTGCTGCAGCATTTTTAGCAATGATACCGTTAGAAATGATACCGGTAGGAGCAAAAGGTGAGAATGCAGCGCCATTCGATGCACCAACAACAAGCAGTGTCATCAGGAACGCAGGCATTCCAACACGAGTTGCGATAGCCATGGCTACAGGAGCCATTAATGCGCAGCCAGCGATGTTGCCAGGTCCGATAGTAGTAACAAAAGTCGTTAATACGAAAATAATAAACGGAATCATTGCAGTGTTGCCTTTGCAGAAACGTACCGAATAAGCCGTTAGTTTTTCCATTGTACCATTAGTTTGGGCCATACCAAACAAAAAGGTTACGCCAGCTAATATCATGAACAAAGACAGCGGGAAACCGCCCATAACTTTGGCGCCGGTCATACCATTCCAAACACCACCAACGATAATTGCGAAGCCAATACCCAAGAAACCTACGTTTAAATCATCGTTAATACAACTGATAGCAACCAGAACTAAAAGTGCAACGATTGACATAAGAGCAGCAGTCGAAATAGCCATACTCATCATCCTCCTAAAATTTGAGATCGTTGTAATGCACCAGAGAATAAAACAAATTACTTTTCCTTCACTAACATCCTGATGATTTTTGCCGTTCTCTCTCATACGCCAATCAGCTTGTGAAAGCTAGACCTCGCATGATTAGGTAGAAGCTAAGCAACATACCGTAGTGACTATATTTTTTTGTCTTGACGATATACATCATCCAGTTTAATCAGGAGTTTTAAGAATTCCTGGTAATAACTCTCCGTAAAATTAATTATTAATCCTCATCCTCGGAAGCAGGAAATGCGTTTTTCAACGCAACAGTTGCCCCGATGAAAACTGCGATAACAGCGAACATAGTCGGCAGAGCTATCGCCATAAGAGTTAGAGCTTGTACAGTTGCACTACTTTGCATAACATCATACCTCCTTAAATTTTGGAAAGAGCCGGGATAAGAGCAAGAACGAGACCACCAGCAACTACGGATGCTACTTGGCCAGCAACGTTAACGCCGATAGCATGTTGGATAATGAAGTTGGTTGGATCTTCTTTCAAAGCCATTTTTGCAATAACACGGCCGGACATTGGGAATGCGGAAATTCCGCAAGCACCGATCATTGGGTTGATTTTGGTAGTGCTGAAGAGGTTCAGCAATTTTGCGAACAATACACCACCAACTGTATCGAATACGAATGCTACTGCGCCAAGAGCCATGATCAACAGAACTTCGAAGTTCAAGAATCTTTCAGCAGTCATAGTACCACCGATGGTAATACCAAGAACAAGAGTAACCAAGTTAGCAAGTTCGTGTTCTGCACAACCGGAAAGGTTTTCTACGCAGCCAGCTTCTTTCAGAATGTTACCGAACATCAGGGAACCGATCAAGGCAACAGAAATCGGAGCTACGATACCAGCAATCAGAACGATCATGATTGGGAACAAGAATTTACAGGTTTGAGAAATAGGTTCTTCACCTTCAAAGCCCATTTTAATCTGACGTTCATGTTGGGTAGTGCAAGCTTTGATAACTGGCGGTTGGATAACAGGAACCAAAGACATGTAGCAATAAGCAGCTACTGATAGTGGTCCAAGCAATTCAACTGCGAAACGGCTTGCTACATAAATAGTAGTAGGACCGTCAGCTGCACCGATGATACCGATGGAGCAAGCATGTGGGAAAGAGAAGCCCAGGAAAGTTGCTGCAACAGCAGTTGCGAAAATACCGAATTGAGCAGCTGCTGCGAACAACATAACGGACGGACGGCGAATCAATGGTGCGAAATCGCACATTGCGCCGATAGCAATGAAGATAAGTACTGGGAACAATTCGTTCGCGATACCAGCTTTGTAAAGTACGATCAAGAAACCTTCTTCACCTGGTTCGGCTGATACAGCGGAAGAATGCGGAATATTAGCAAGAATAGCGCCAAAACCGATTGGTAGAAGTAGAGCAGGTTCATAGTCATATTGCACAGCAAGCCAAATCAAAACTGCGCCAACAGCCCACATGATAACGTGGCTAAAAGTAAGGCCGAGAAAACCCATTAGCAATTCGTCCAGCCATGGGTACTGCATAAGTAAAGCTTCCATGTATTAGACCTCCAATTTATTAATGATAATACGGTAAAAATTAGTAATGAAAGGTGGTAATACCTGAAAAATCAGGTATTAGCCGATAACAGCCATGATTTGACCAGGTTTTACGCTTTCGCCTGCAGCAACGTTGATGGATTTAACAGTACCGCCAACAGGAGCCATGATTTCATTTTGCATTTTCATAGCTTCAAGCATCAATACTACATCGCCTTTTTTAACTGTTTGGCCTTCTTTAGCAACGATTTTGCTAACGGAACCAGGCATTGGAGCAGTCAAAGGAGTGTCACCTGCTGCTACTTCTGCAGGAGCTGCTGCTGGAGCTGGAGCTGCTGCTGGAGCTGGAGCTGCTGCTGGAGCTG
>CAYRVN010000027.1:2566-9162 GCA_964427675.1 uncultured Acidaminococcales bacterium | reverse complement strand
TCTTCTGCAACCTCAACATTGTAAGCAACACCATTAACATTAACCTTGAATTTTCTCATTTTTTTTCCTCCCTTTCGCTTATGAAAAAAGTTATATATCCGTGCAATGCTCTTAACTACTCACAAAAGCAAGCAGTTAAAAGATTGCAAACGAATCAGAATAAAAAATTTAAAACATGTCAAGCTTTAGAAACAAGCCTGGCTAGCACCCATTAAGTCATTGCGTCCGGAAATAGCCCAGAGGTTGTTGGTACGTTTAATACGTACAACAGGCACACCGCCACCGGAATGTTTGATTGCGGCAGTGATTGCTGCAATCATCTCTGCGTCATCAGCCATAACAGCATAAACGCCAGCAGTAATAGCGGCGATAACTTCTGGCTGTACACCAGTAGCTGCAGGAGCAGCTGCCGGAGCAGGAG
Organism: uncultured Acidaminococcales bacterium; assembly: GCA_964427675.1. Taxonomy (GTDB): domain Bacteria; phylum Bacillota; class Negativicutes; order Acidaminococcales; family Acidaminococcaceae; genus RZYP01. The sequence continues at coordinate 8,741 of CAYRVN010000027.1, read as the reverse complement.
TTACAACCTTTTTCTCTGCTACAGTCTCAGTCTTTTTTCCGCCGCCAAACAAGGAACCGAAGAATCCCATGATTATTTCCCCTTTCTATGTCTTATAGCGGAATATTACCGTGTCTCTTAGCTGGACGAGACTCGCGTTTGGATTCCAGCATATGCAATGCGTTGATAATTACTGGACGGCTATCTTTAGGTTGGATAACCATGTCAACCATACCGCGGATTGCTGCTTGGTAAGGAGTTGCAAAGTTTTCAATGTATTCCTCAGTTTTAGCTTTAACGTCAGGATCGTTTTTGAAGATAACGTTAGCAGCGCCTGCAGGTCCCATAACTGCGATTTCAGCAGTAGGCCATGCAATAACTTGGTCTGCACCAAGGTCTTGAGAGCACATTGCGAGGTAAGATCCGCCGTAAGCTTTACGAGTTACCAAAGTGATCTTTGGAACTGTAGCTTCGGAGTATGCATACAGCATTTTTGCGCCGTGACGAATGATGCCGCCGTACTCTTGGTTAGTACCAGGCAAGAAGCCAGGAACGTCAACAAGGTTCAGCAAAGGAATGTTGAAAGCGTCGCAGAAACGAATGAAACGAGCAGATTTATCAGATGCGTTGATATCCAGGCAGCCAGCCATTACTTTTGGTTGGTTAGCAATGATACCTACTGTTTGTCCGTCCATACGTGCGAAGCAAGTGATAATATTTTGTGCCCAATATTGTTGGGATTCATAGAATTCGCCATTATCAACGATGCTCTTAATAACATCTTTCATGTCATAAGCCATGTTAGCGTTGTCAGGGAGCAAAGTATTGAGTCCAGCATCTTCTCTGCACGGATCATCACCAGTTTCAACGATAGGAGCACTTTCCATATTGTTGGAAGGTAAGAAACCGAGCAAATAGCGGATTTGTTTCAAGCAATCTTCATCGCTTTCAGCTGCGAAATGAGCAACACCAGAAGTGGTATTGTGAGTCATTGCGCCACCGAGGTCTTCTTGAGTAACTTCTTCACCAGTAACGGACTTAACAACTGCTGGTCCGGTAATGAACATTTTGGAAGTGTTCTTTACCATGTAGATGAAGTCAGTCAAAGCTGGGGAATAAACAGCGCCACCAGCGGATGGTCCCATGATTGCGGAAATCTGTGGAACTACACCGGAAGCAATAGTGTTTTCGAAGAAGATTTTGCCGTAACCAGCAAGAGCGTCAATAGCTTCTTGGATACGAGCACCGCCGGAATCATTCAGGCCAACGCATGGAGCACCCATTTTCAGTGCTAAACGTTGTACTTTTACGATTTTAGCAGCATGCATTTCGCCAAGGGAGCCACCTTCAACAGTGAAATCTTGTGCGAATACATAAACCAAACGGCCATCAACAGTACCATAACCGGTGGTTACGCCTTCACCAGGGAGTTCTTTTTTCTCCATGCCGAAGTTTGTGCAACGATGTGCAACGAAGCGATCGAGTTCAACAAAGCTGCCTTCATCAAGAAGCAATGCGATTCTTTCGCGAGCAGTTAATTTGCCGCCTTCGTGTTGTTTAGCAACACGTTTTGGGCCGCCGGCCGCAATAATCTTTTCTGATTTTGCAAGCATTTTCTCAATTTTAGCTTGAGTAGACAAATTATTACACCTCCATCTAAATTGGGTCGAACTAGTTTATTTACACCACACATTGTGGGTGTAGACAATTGCGATGTCTCTCTTGAGACAAGTGGGCAAGCACTCTACTAATTATTTGTGAGGAGCGCAGAGTTCGAGAAGAATGCCAACAGATTTCGGATGAACAAAAGCGATGTCCATTCCGCCAGCACCGCCACGAGGTGCTTTATCAATCATAGCAGCGCCTCTAGCTTGTACATCAGCGATTGCAGCTTCGATGTCATCAACGCGTACTGCAACGTGTTGGATGCCTTGGCCGTTTTTCTCGATGTATTTAGCGATTGGGCTTTCTGGAGATGTTGCAACCAAAAGCTCGAATAAGGTTTCGCCGCATGGAATGAAAACAGTTTTAACTTTTTGTTCTTCAACTGTTTCTTCACCAGTGCAAGTCAGGCCAAGAACCTCAGTGTAGAATTTTTTGGAAACATCCAAATCTTTGCAGGCAATACCAATGTGATCAACACAGATACATTTGAACATTTAAATCTCCTCCTTAAGAAATATAATACTATTTAATAATGTCATTTAAGGACACTATCAACAATTTTATCTACTACCGAATAGGGATCAATTTCACGATTTTGCAATCTTACTATTGTTTTTGCAAAGTCTTCGGTAGCCACAATCTTGGAATCAACATAACGGCCTATACGGTCATTAACCATAGCCGTAACTTCAGATTTTATACGGTTCGCACGAATCTTCTCAATCTTACCTGTCTGGAACAGGAATTTCTTGTGTTCTTCAATAGAATCAACAACTTCCTGAATTCCTTCGTCTTTGCTTGCTACGGTACGATTGATAGGTGGTCGCCACTCAACACTCTCCTGGTTTAATTCCAGCATCATTTCGATTTCGATATTCAGTTTATCAACGCCTTCACGGTCGGCTTTGTTGATAGTAAAGAGATCACCGATTTCAAGAATACCAGCTTTAATAGCTTGGATATCGTCACCGAGACCAGGAACAACAACAACCATTGTCGTATCGGCAGTCTTAACGATATCGACTTCTGATTGTCCTACCCCTACAGTTTCAACGATTATAACGTCAATGCCATAAGCATCCATTAATTTTACTGCATCGCCTGATTTTTGCGACAGGCCGCCCAAGCTTCCGCGTGTAGCCATACTGCGTACGAAGATACCTTCGTCAGCAATTAGGTCCATCATTCTGATACGATCGCCAAGAATTGCACCGCCGGAGTAAGGACTGGTCGGGTCAATTGCAACAATACCTACGGTTTTGCCACGCTTACGGTATTCTTTGGCCAATTTATCTGTTAATGTACTTTTACCAGCACCAGGTGGTCCAGTAATACCAATGACGTAAGCATTACCTGTATGAGGGTATATTTGCGTCATAATACTGACAGCTTCATCATATTCGTTTTCTACAGCCGTAATAGCCTTAGATAATGCTAAACGGGAGTGGTTTAATACGCCTTCAACAATATTCAAGTAAGAACACCGCCTTGTTGAGGTTCTGAATAATCATAGGAGATAGCCGGGATAAACCCGGCTATCTGATTTTAACAACCTCTTATTTTACGTTAGCGTTGATGAATTCAACGATTGCGCTGGTCGGAGTTCCTGGAGTGAATACTTCAGCGATACCTGCAGCTTTGAGGCCAGGGATATCGGAATCAGGAATAACACCACCGCCGATAGTCAATACATCGGTCATGCCTTTTGCTTTTAATAATTCAACTACTTTTGGGAACAGTGTGTTGTGAGCGCCGGAAAGCAAGCTCAAAGCAACAACATTTACGTCCTCTTGTAATGCGGATTCAGCGATTTGTTCCGGAGTCAGACGAATACCAGTGTAAATTACTTCGAATCCAGCGTCGCGCAATGCACGAGCAACAACTTTAGCTCCACGGTCATGTCCATCAAGACCTGGTTTTGCTACTAAAACTCTAATACGTTTATCCATTATTTTCCCTCCCTAATTTGTTTCGCTTACAGTGCTACGTGGGATTTGTATTCGCCGAATACTTCCCTCATAACGCCGCAGATTTCGCCTTCAGTTGCGTATGCACGAACAGCATCGAGAATTAAAGGCATCAGGTTGACGGAATCGTCAGCACAAGCTGCTTTTAATGCAGCCAAAGTTGCTTCAACTTTAGCATTATCACGTCTTGCTTTCAATGCAGCAATTTTCTTAGCTTGCAATTCGCCAACTGAACCATCTACGCGAAGCAAGTTTTTCGGAGCTTCTTCTTCTTGTTGGAATTTGTTAACGCCAACAATGATTCTCTTGCCAGCTTCAATGTCCATCTGCCATTTGTAAGCAGAATCTTGGATTTCTTTTTGGATGTAGCCCTTAGCGATTGCTTCTGGAGCGCCACCGATTTCATCGATTTTCTTAATGTAGTCCCAAGCTTCAGCTTCGATTTTGTTAGTCAAAGCTTCAACATAGTAGGAACCGCCCAATGGGTCAACTGTATCAGCCAAGCCGCTTTCGTAAGCAACGATTTGTTGGGTACGAAGTGCTATAGTTACGGATTCAGTAGTCGGCAAAGCAAGTGCTTCGTCTTTGGAGTTAGTGTGCAAGGATTGAGTACCGCCCATTACAGCAGCAGCAGTTTGCAGAGCAACACGAACGATGTTGTTGTTTGGTTGTTGAGCAGTCAGCATGGAACCTGCAGTTTGGGTATGTACACGAAGCATTTGGGATTTAGCTTTTTTAGCGCCAAATCTTTCTTTCATAACTTTAGCCCATACACGACGGGAAGCGCGGAATTTAGCAACTTCTTCGAGTACGTTGTTGTGTGCATTCCAGAAGAAGGACAGACGGCCTGCGAAGTCATCGACATCCATACCAGCTTTGATAGCAGCTTCTACATAAGCGATACCATCAGCAATGGTGAATGCGATTTCTTGGGAAGCAGTGGAACCAGCTTCACGAATGTGGTAACCAGAGATGGAAATTGTATTCCACAATGGAACGTTTTTAGCGCAATATTCGAAAATATTGGTGATCAAACGCATGGATGGTTTTGGAGGGAAAATGTAAGTACCACGAGCAGCATATTCTTTCAGAATATCGTTTTGGATGGTACCACGGAGTTTATCAGCAGATACGCCTTGTTTTTCAGCAACAGCGATGTACATGCAAAGCAGTACGGATGCTGGAGCGTTGATAGTCATGGAAGTGGAAACTTTGGAAAGATCGATTTGATCGAAAAGGATTTCCATGTCAGCGAGGGAGTCGATAGCTACGCCAACTTTACCAACTTCGCCTTCAGCCATAGCATCAGTGGAATCGTAACCGATTTGGGTTGGTAAGTCGAATGCGCAGGAAAGACCGCTGCCACCATTAGCTAACAGGTAGCGATAACGTTTGTTGGATTCTTCAGCAGTGGAGAAACCAGCATACATACGCATGGTCCAGAAACGACCACGATACATTGTAGGTTGTACACCACGTGTAAACGGATATTGACCAGGGAATCCAAGGTCTCTTTCATAATCGAACCCTTCTAAATCAAGAGGGGTGTAGAGCCTGTTTGGCTCTAGGTTGCCGCGCTCTGGGTTTTTGTCTAATTTTGCTACTACACCTGCAGTATAAGCTTCAAACCCGGCTTTCAGTGTTTCATTTGCCATTCTCAAATCCTCCTTAAAATTTTACTTTTCATATTCTGGCTTGGACGAACCATCATATGGAATGAGAGTTTCCCGTCTGTGACGAGATCTATGAGAAGCCCTGAGGCTTTCTCTGTGATATTATACCATCGCCTAAGCGATTTTTAAGGTGTGCCGCCGCGACCAGCACGCCGGCACACCGTTAAAACAAATCTTAAATTATTTCTCCATTGTACCGGTTTTTACAAAGCGATCATGGAAGGACAGTGCTTCGGAAAGGATGTGTGGAGTTTGGCTGTTGCCGCATTCTTTGCAAGCTCTTTCGAAGTAGTCTGTAAGAATAGGTTGATATTTCGGGTTGGCAACCTTATCAATGATGACAAGAGCGCGTTCTTTCGGGGAGAGACCGCGAAGGTCAGCTACACCGCGTTCAGAAACGATGATATCAACATCATGTTCAGTATGGTCAATGTGGGAGCAGAATGGAACTACAGAAGAAATTGCGCCGCCTTTGGCCAAAGAAGTAGTGAAGAAAACTGTCAGGAAGCCGTTACGGGCATAGTCGCCGGAACCGCCGATACCGTTCATGATCTTAGTGCCAGCAATGTGAGTGGAGTTAACATTACCGTAGATATCAACTTCGATAGCAGTGTTCATAGCGATAACACCGATACGACGAGCTAATTCTGGGCTGTTAGCAACTTCTTGCGGACGAAGAACGATATATTTTTTGTAATTCTCAACATTATCATAGAATTTTTTGAGGCAGTCCGGGGATGGGCTCAAAGCTGTGCCGGAGCAAACGCGGAGTTTGCCTGCATCAATCAGATCGAACATACCGTCTTGGATAACTTCCGTGAAAACTGTGAGATCTTCGAAATCAGAGTTTACTAAGCCGTTGATTACGGCATTTGCTACGGAACCAACACC
>CAYRVN010000027.1:0-2466 GCA_964427675.1 uncultured Acidaminococcales bacterium | reverse complement strand
CGAAATCAGAGTTTACTAAGCCGTTGATTACGGCATTTGCTACGGAACCAACACCGGATTGTAATGGAAGCAGGTTCTTCGGCAGACGGCCTTCAGCAACTTCTTGTTTGAAGAAAGCAACCAGGTTTGCACCCATTGCTTTAGCTTCGTCATCGATTTCGCCCAAAGGACGTACTTTATCAGTAATATCGCAAGGAACGATAGCTACAACCTTGCTCAAATCGCAAGGAATGTAAGGAGTGCCAATGCGATCTTCTGGTTTAACAAGAGGAATTGGTTGACGATTCGGAGGATCCAATGGAACATAGGAATCATGCATGCCTTCCAAAGCTTCCGGTTGGGTAACGTTTACTTCGATGATAACCTGTTTAGCACTTTGTACCCAGGAAGAAGAGTTGCCCATGGAAGTAGTAGGAACGATACCGATCTGGCCATTGCCCAGATCTTTAATGATGCAAGCTTCGATGATAGCGATGTCAACATCGTGACGGCCAAACATGAAACCGTAACGAGCCATTTGAGCAACATGGCTCAAATGAAGATCAGTGTATTTTACACTGCCGTTGTTGATGGCTTTACGCAAATCATTGTTTGTTTGGTAAGGCAGACGTCTAGCAACAACGCCAGCATTAGTCAAAGCTGAGTCGATTTCTGGGCCTACGGAAGCACCAGTCCAGAGGTTGATTTTGAGAGGATCTGTTTTTGCCCTTTCAGCCAAAGCAAGAGGAACTGCTTTTGGATAGCCGGATGGTGTAAATCCGCTTACGCCAATGTTCATTCCGTCTTTGATGAGTGCAGCAGCTGCTTCAGCAGTAGTAACCTTAGCCATAGCTGCATCGCAGTGCACGCGGGATTTAATGTCAATCATGTTTACCTTCCTCCTTAATAATTGTGAAAATCTGGCTTTTAGCCTGCAAGTTGATTATCCTTGCTAGTAAAAATTCACTTACTATTAACTAAAAAGTTCTGTAAAATGCTTGATTTCTTAGTTAAGAATAAGATTTTACCCATAAAAAAAGACACCCAGGAGTTTTGCCCATTCTTATCAATCCATATATTAAATCAATATTAATAACAAAACACAGCTAAGTGTAAGTTCACTGTCTTCCAGCTCGGTAAGAACCAGATTGCGAACCACATCAGAGAAAACGCAAACTTTCAAAAAAGAGCATGCCCTCTTTTGTCCATTCGCCTCAATGCTAATGTTTCCCATATTTATCGTCTGTTAAACCATCAGACTATGACCTTTTTACGCTTACAGCAATTATAATTCGACACTTTTGAAAAAAGTCCTTCTTTTTTTCAAAAAATAAGAAAATTCAACCCGAAATTTTGATATTCTTCTGCGGTGGCAATATTCAGGAAAAACATGGTCCCAGTTTTTTATAAGCAAGGTACGCACCCATGATTTTCTCTTATCCATCAGAAGACTTTTACTACAGAATACTCTAACATACTATCAGCTAAACTGTAAACTTGCAAGCCTTTTCTTTACACTTTACACAAAATCTCCATATCGAAGCATCGATATGGAGGTTTTGTAAATTGCATATTTTAGTTAATTTCTTTTTTGCGGATTATACTTTGTATGCAGTAAATGATGTGCCTTTTCACCCAAAGGTTTACCTAGCCAAGTCGAATATAATTCGACAATTTCGGGGTTTTCATGGGACTTGCGTAGTGAGCAGGCCTCGTCGCAGGTAAATAAAGCCTCACGCCTTGCCCTACGCACATCGGCATCAACTGGAACAGGTTGCCCGCCACCGCCAATGCAGCCGCCAGGACAAGCCATCACTTCAATGAAATGATATTCAGCCTTACCAGCTTTTACTTTATCCATCATAGCTTTGGCAGACTTCAAGGTATGAACTACAGCCACTTTAACTTCAACATCAGCAATCTTTAAAGTTGCTTCTCTTACCGTTTCCATGCCACGTACGGCCTTATATTCAATCTGCGTGAGGTTCTGACCTGTAACAACGTCAGCGACAGTTCTGAGTGCTGCTTCCATTACTCCGCCGGTAGTACCGAAGATAACGCCGGCACCAGTAGATTTTCCCAAAGGAGAATCGAAATTTTCCTCTGGCAAAGCAGCAAAATCAAGACCAAATTCGCGAATCATCCTGCCAAGCTCCCTGGTTGTCAGAACAATATCAACATCCTGATAGCCGGAAGAGTTCATTTCTGGCCTTACCGCTTCTGCCTTTTTTGCTGTACAAGGCATAATCGATACAGAAACTATATCTTTGGTATCAATGCCGGCACGTTCAGCATAATAAGTCTTGGCCATAGCACCGAACATTTGCTGCGGAGACTTCGCTGTGGAAAGATGTGGCAGAAGTTCCGGATACTTGAGTTCGATCATATTGACCCAGCCCGGACTGCAGGAAGTAATCATCGGCAGAACACCGCCGTTGGTCAAACGATCAATAAATTCATGACCTTCTTCCATTATAGTAAGGTCGG
>CAYRVN010000026.1:0-16462 GCA_964427675.1 uncultured Acidaminococcales bacterium | reverse complement strand
ATATCGAATCTAAAAAGTCTTTTTTTGATCCATCATATTGTTTTTTATCTTTTGATGAAAAGTTTATTTGATAACCTTTGTTTGTGGTAAATAAATAGCATTCGAGCATATTAGTAATTTCATCTTGAGTGTTAATGGTTTTTTCTATTAGGATTCCATTCAGTCCATTAATGTTTGTTGGTTTATGATTGATGATTGTTTGGTTTGTCGTATATTTGGTCATACGCTCCATAAACTGGTTTTCTAGTTTTGATAATTCCGGTTCTGCAGCTTTGGCATATTGGGCATATTCGTTTGTTGTAAATGCTCTTATGGTGCCAAAAACTTGATTATCTGCTTTTTTCAGTTGAATTATGTTATATGTATTTCCGCTCTTGTTGTGCCAACCATTTGGCAAATTTAAAGCATATCCGGCAGCGTTATTTGTGAAATAATTATTTTTAGGTTCTTTGGCATCATTAATCTTAGCAGAATTTAATATTGTTGATAGTAATGACGCAGCTTTTTCATTTTCGGAGTTTGGTGTAAATGCAGATATAACAAATAAGTTTTTACTATTTATAAATATAGTATCAGTTAATAATTTTTCCTTATTCAGGTTGTCAGCTGATTTATTTTCGAATGTTTGGTAAAGCAATTCCTTATTTTTATATTTTTGCCAGGAACTATTGGTATTTTGGTAATTTGTGTCAGCTATGCTGCTTAACAGCAAATTATCAAGTTTAGTAATTCTGTCATTGCTGTTTGTAGTTTCTTTGTCTGCTTGTAGTTCCAGCGGCAGACTTAGGATATTGCATTCAATATTTATATTTCCGTGTGCAAATCTGTAAGATGTTGGTCCTTCACTAATTGGTATAGTATTTTCAGGTATGCTAATGCTGTAATTACCAAAGGTTGATTTGTACTCTTTAGCATATACATTATTATTGTATGCCGAAGTAATCATAAAGGTCATAGAAAGAACAAAATAGCATAAACTAGAATATTTTTTCATAGATCCTCCCTCATTTCAACAATAATTTTCCTAAAATGCAGACTCTGCTAGCAAACTAAAGTAAATTTAGAATGCTAGCAGATCAATTAAAATATATTATTCTGTGAAAATTTATTATTTATCTAAATATTTATTTTTTTGAGAGATACTCATCAATTGCTTTTGCAGCTTTTTTACCGGCGCCCATTGCTGAAATTACGGTTGCTGCACCTGTTACGATGTCGCCGCCTGCAAATACGCCAGGCATTGAAGTTTGTCCGCTTTCGTCAGCGTTAATATTACCACGTTTGTTTGTTTCTAAGTTTGGAGTTGTTGCTTTAATCAAAGGATTAGGTCCTTGACCAATGGACATAACAACCATGTCAACTGGAAGAACATATTCTGAACCTTTAATTTCAACAGGTGAACGACGACCGGAAGCATCAGGTTCCCCTAGCTCCATCTTTACGCATTCCATGCCTTTTACCCAGCCCTTTTCATCACCGATGATTTTGGTTGGATTGTTTAAGAGACGAAGCTCTATCCCCTCTTCTTTGGCATGTTCAATTTCTTCTTTACGTGCTGGCATTTCATCTTCACTACGTCTGTAGACGATATATACTTTTTCTGCGCCTAAGCGTTTGGAAGTACGTGCAGCATCCATAGCAACATTGCCTGCGCCAACTACTGCCACACTCTTACCAATGTAAACTGGGGTTGCAACCTGCGGGAATTTATAAGCACGCATCAAATTTACACGGGTAAGGAATTCATTAGCTGAATATACCCCATTCAAATTTTCGCCTTCAATATGCATAAAATGCGGAAGGCCCGCACCAGTACCAATGTAAACAGCCGAGAAGCCCTCTTCGTTCATAAGCTCATCAATTGTGAAGGTACGGCCAATTACTACATTCGGCATTATTTTTACACCTAATGCTTTTAATTGGTCTATTTCATGTTTTACTATTTCTTTAGGCAGACGGAATTGAGGGATACCATACATCAGAACACCGCCAGGAGCGTGCAGAGCCTCAAAAACAGTAACATCATAGCCCATTTTAGCTAAATCGCCTGCGGCGGTAAGACCTGAAGGCCCGCTGCCTACGATGGCCACTTTTTTACCGTTTGGTTCCGCTTTAGTATTAGTTATCACATCAAGACCTTTAATTCTGGCATAATCAGCAACAAAGCGTTCAAGACGTCCGATTGCCACTGGCTCGCCTTTGATACCTAGTATGCAATTTTTTTCACACTGACTTTCTTGAGGGCATACACGGCCGCAAACTGCCGGTAAGGTATTCTTGTTTTTAAGGATACGGATTGCTTCACTAAGATTCTTTTCTTTAAGAGCTTGAATAAAATCGGGAATATCAACATTGACAGGGCAGCCCTGGACACAACGAGGATTTTTACAGTTTAAGCAGCGTTCGGCTTCGTCTATAGCCGTATCTATTAAATATCCTAAAGCAACTTCATCAAAGTTTTTGTTTCTTACTTCTGCCGCTTGTTCCGGCATTCTATTCCTTAGTCCTCCACGCATTTGCAATGACCTCCGCATCCGTATTCCAAAGATTCCTGACCTTTGTACATTTGTTGTCGTTGTACCAAATTTGCGAAGTCTACCAGATGCGCATCAAATTCAGGACCGTCAACACAAGCAAATTTATTATCATCGCCAACTCTTACACGGCAGCCACCACACATACCGGTTCCGTCGACCATAATAGTATTCAGACTAGCTACAGTATGGACTTTGTACGGCCTTGTTGTTTCAGCAACATTTTTCATCATGATAACTGGGCCGATTGCCAGCACCAGCCCTGGCATATTGCCGCTTTCGAGCATTTTTTTAAGAGGATCAGTAACGAAACCTTTTTGACCGGCAGTGCCGTCATCTGTCGTAATGATAAGTTCGTCACTTATGGCTGCCATTTTATCTTCAAAAATTATAAGATCTTTGTTACGGGCACCAATTATCGATATAACTTTGTTGCCAGCTTCTTTCAATGCTCTGGCTATAGGATAAACAGGAGCGACGCCGATACCGCCACCGACACAAACAACTGTGCCGAAATTTTCAATATGAGATGGCATACCAAGTGGACCGACAACATCCAATATTTCATCATTTTCGTTAAAGGTATCACATAGATGTTTCGTTGTATTACCAACTGCCTGTACAATCATGGTAATAGTGCCTTGCTCACGGTCAAAATCAGCAATAGTGAGAGGAATTCTTTCACTTTCTTCTTCTGTACGAATAATGACAAACTGACCGGGCTGGCATTTGTGAGCTACTAATGGAGCATCCACAATGAATTCATATACTTGTGGCGCAAGAGTTGTTTTTTTGAGGATTTTTGCCAAATTATTCCACTCCTAGATATTTATTTAGTTAAGCGCAAGCCGCATTTGTTTGCTTCCGCATAAACTTTTTCTTCATCGATGGTCAAAAGGTTTCCGTGTTCCAGCAATATTTTACCATTAACAATAACAGTATCAGCGTCTGATGAGTTTGCAGCATAAACCAAAAGAGAGGTTCTGTCGTGGCGTGGGTACCAATATGGTTTGTGCATATCATAGAGGACTATATCTGCCTTTTGGCCAACTTTTATCTCCCCTACATCAGAATACCCTAAAGCAAGCGCTCCTTGCTTTGTAGCGAGATTTAGAGCTTGTTTTGCCGGTATAACCAAAGGATCGCTTTTATTGTTTTTGTGTAGCATAGCCGTCAAGCGTGCTTCTTCCAGCATGTCGAGATTGTTATTGCTGGAAGCGCCATCTGTGCCGAGACCAACAATAAGGCGTGCAGCAAGCATTTCCGGCACGGGAGCAATACCACTTGCAAGTTTCAGATTGCTTTGAGGATTATGGGCAACACGTACTTTTTTAGCAGCCATTATCTCAATGTCAGCAGGTGTCACATGAACGCAGTGTGCTGCGAGGGTTCCCAGGTCAAACATACCAATGCTGTTCATTAGAGCAATTGGTGTCATCCCGTGTTCTCGCTCGCACTCGCCTACCTCATAGGCAGTTTCGCTTAAATGCATATGAATTTCAGCACCAAGTTTGCCAGCTTCATCTATAATTCGTTTTAAATAATTAACTGGGCAAGTGTACGGAGCGTGAGGTCCAAACATCACTTTGATGCGTCCATCAGCCTGCCCATGCCAGTTATTGTACAGATCAATGCTTTCTGAAATTTTTTCATCAGCATCCGGAACTAAGCCAATCATTCCACGCGAAAGTGAGGCCCTGATGCCAGTTTCCTGAACTGCTTCCGCTACCCTATCCATAAAGAAATACATATCGGCAAAAGTTGTGGTACCTGATTTAAGCATTTCAATTATGGCAAGTTTTGTGCCCCAATAAACATCGTCACCTGTAAGATTATCTTCTGCAGGCCAAATTTTATTTTGCAGCCAGTCCATTAGAATCATGTCATCTGCATAACTTCTTAAAAGAGTCATCGCTGCGTGAGTATGTGTGTTTACCATACCTGGTACAGCTATGAAGTTTTTACCATCAATGACATACGCATTTTCGTATCCACTAGGAATATCCTTGCCTATGAATGAAATGACTTGATCTTGGATGCCTATATTAAATATTTCATTATTTTGTTCTGATATTATTTCGACATTTTTAATCAAAATTGCTGACATTTCTTATTCATCGCCTCCTTGTCTCTTGCTATAGTGTTCAGTATAAAAATTACGTAATAACTTTATATCGTTGGTGGGCAAAGGAAAGCTTTCGCCTACGGATGCTGTTATGCAATAAACGTGTGCGGACTTCTCCACTATTTCGGCGACAATCAATGCCTCATCAATGCTTTTTCCGCAGCTTACAGCGCCATGATTTGCCAATAATACGGCATTTGATGTGCCCATAGCCTCTACAGCATTTTCTGCTAACTCTTTTGTGCCGGCCAATGCGTATTTTGCAACTTTTATTGACCCACCAGATATCTGAGCCGTATCTTCAAGCAAAGGAGGTATTTGTCTATGCATTGCTGCACAGGCGCTCGCATATATACTATGAGTATGGATTATTGCATTGAACATTGGGTTTTTCTTATAAATGGCCAGATGCAGGAGCAATTCTGAAGAAGGGATACCGGATCCGGCTAGTTTTGTTCCATCAGAATTAACAATGATAATATCATCTTCCATAAGAAGATCATAAGGTCGTCCTGATGGTGTGATGGCATAACTGTCTTTATCAATTTTCATGCTTATATTGCCCCAGGAACCGGCAACTAAATTCTTATCAAGAAGCTTAAGACCAATTTCAATAATTGATTTACGCGCATCTGCAATTTGAACTTCCAGCATTTTGATACATCCCCTTTATGCTTGGTTTAAATAAAAGTTTTGTTCCATAGTAAGTTTGTCGATATTTACACCCATGCATTCTAATTTTAAGGCTGCAATTTCAGTGTTCAATTCATCCGGAAGTGTATAGAGTTCATTAGATAGTTTACCTTTATTATCAAGCAGATATTTCATTGCCAAAAATTGCATAGCAAAAGAAAGATCCATGATTTCAACTGGATGGCCATCGCCGCAGGCTAAATTTACTAATCTGCCTTCGCCGAGAAGATTAATTTTACGCCCATCAGGCATTGTATATGTTTTGATATTTTTGCGAACTTCGTAAGGAGCTACAACTGAAAGCTCTTCTAAATCCGGTATGTTAATTTCCACATCAAAATGACCGGCATTGGATAGGACTGCGCCGTCTTTCATTACCTGGACATGCTCTTTAGTAATAACATCTTTGCAGCCAGTTACGGTTACAAAGAAATCGCCTTCTTTTGCCGCTTCACTCATCGGCATTACGCGGAAACCATCAAACACAGCTTCTATTGCTTTGATGGGGTCAACTTCTGTTACTATTACATTCGCGCCCAGACCTTTGGCACGCATGCTTACGCCTTTGCCGCACCAGCCATAGCCAGCAACAACAACATTTTTACCCGCAATTGAGAGATTGGTAGTGCGCATGATGCCGTCCCAGGAAGATTGACCAGTACCATAACGATTATCAAAAAGATATTTACAGTAAGCGTCATTTACCGCAATCATCGGAAAAGCAAGATTGCCGGAACGAGAAAGCGCCTTTAAGCGATGCACACCGGTTGTTGTTTCTTCAGAACCGCCTAGTAGTGCAGGGATAAGGTCCGTTCTGTCCTTGTGCAGCATATTTACGAGGTCTCCCCCGTCATCAATAATCAAAGTCGGTTTACAATCTAGAGCTTTGCTTAAAAACATATCATATTCTTCAGAAGTACAATTATGTGTAGCATAAACACTGATACCATCTTCAACAAGTGCTGCCGCTATTTCATCCTGAGTTGAAAGCGGATTGCTGCCAGTTACGTATACGTTAGCACCAGCATTTTTTAGAACCTTTGCAAGGTATGCGGTTTTTGCCTCCAAATGGATTGTAACAACCATATTAATACCTGCAAAGGGTTTAGTTTCAGAATATTTTTCATTCAACAAATTCAATAAAGGCATATATTCCTTTACCCAGTTAATTTTTTGCTTGCCTAGTGGTGCAAGCGAGATATCTTTTATAATACTATCTGACATTAAAATTTATCCTCCTCATACATTCTAGCTTTCAATTTTGCAATATTGATATCGTAGGGCTTTTCAATTACACCGTAATCCGTGATTATTCCAGAAATAAGATCACTTGGTGTAACATCAAACGCAGGGTTAAACACTTCTACATTGTCCGGGGCGGTACTGACACCCATAAGTCCCCTTACCTCGTCACTACAACGCTCTTCAATAGGAATTTCAGCTCCGGTTTTTATGGAAAAATCAAAGGTAGTTGATGGAGCCGCTATGTAAAAAGGTATATTATGAGCTTTTGCTAAGATAGCCAAGCTATAAGTACCAATCTTATTAGCGACATCACCGTTGCAAGCTATTCTGTCAGCACCGACGACAACCGCATCGATTTTCTTTTGCCTCATCGTCCAACCTGCCATATTATCAGTAATCAAGGTTGCAGGTATTCTATCCTGAAGAAGTTCCCAGGCAGTTAAGCGTGCGCCTTGTAGAAGCGGTCTGGTTTCATCAACGTACACCATTTCAATTTTGCCATCCAGGTGTGCCTGACGGATGACGCCTAAAGCTGTACCCCAGCCACAAGTTGCCAAGGAACCTGCATTACAATGTGTTATAACATTTGCATTTGGTGGTAGTAAACTTGCGCCATATACACCTATTTTTTTGTTTTGCTCAATATCATTTTGATAAATATTGATTGCCAAAGCTTCAATTAATTTTGCAATTTCAGCTAAGGTTAAGGTGTCTTTATGTGAAAAAGCCTCTAACCATATTTTGTTTGCTGCCCACTCTAAATTAACGGCAGTTGGCCGGGCAGCGATTAATTCATTTTTAATTAGCTCATATTTGGCCCAAAAGGACTCTTTATTCGATAAGCAGTTGTTAAAAAGTTCATTGAAACCTAAAACCATCGCAAAGGCAGCTGCTGCACCTATAGCTGGTGCGCCCCGAACTTCAAGACGTTTGATAGCTAATGCTACTCTTTGGTAATCTGAGCATTTTATATATGTAATTTCTGTAGGCAGCTTGGTCTGGTCCAGAATAATCAAAT
Organism: uncultured Acidaminococcales bacterium; assembly: GCA_964427675.1. Taxonomy (GTDB): domain Bacteria; phylum Bacillota; class Negativicutes; order Acidaminococcales; family Acidaminococcaceae; genus RZYP01. The sequence goes on along the minus strand of CAYRVN010000026.1, from coordinate 8,847 downwards.
GGGAATGCTGCCATTCCAAAGTATTAATCATTTTTTAACTCCGCTTTTATAGTTTAAATCCGCCAAATTCTTTCATAGCAGTAGCACAGCCGCATGTCACTAAATCAGTATTATCATTTTTTCGTATATAAGCATCAATTAATAAATTCATATTGCTGACACTTTGCGCCATCGCTTCGACAACTTCGGTATGGGAAAGCGGTGTAGGCGAAATCCCTGCCGCCATATTGGTCACAATTGAAACATTGACATAGCACATTTCTGCTTCCCTGGCTAAAACAGACTCTGGGGCATTTGTCATGCCAACAAGATCGCCGCCCAAAGTTTTGAACATTTTTATTTCTGCTGCAGTTTCGAAGCGCGGTCCTTCTGTGCAGACATAAGTTCCCGTTTTGTGAAAATTAATATTGCTTTTTTCTAAACAAGCTATTACCTTTTCTCGTAAAACTGAGCAGTATGGGTAAGAGAAATCAACATGTGCAACACCACGTTCCGGAGAATCATAAAAGGTGTTGATTCTGCTTTTGGTAAAGTCGATAAGTTGATCACACACCACAAAATGCCCAGCTTTCATGTCCTGATTCAAAGAACCTACTGCAGTAGTTGCAAAAATCTCTTCCACCCCCAGGCTTTTAAGTGCCCAGATGTTTGCACGATAATTTACTTTATGAGGAGCTGTTTTGTGTCCAACTCCGTGCCTGGTAATAAAAGTTACTCTATTATCAGCAATTACCCCATTGGTACAAACTACTAAACCATATGGTGTGTTTATTTGCAGCTCTTTGAAGCCTTGTAAGGCTTCCGGACTATAAACGCCGGTTCCGCCTATAACAGCAATATTTCTCATGCACGAGCCCTTCCCTTCGCGTTTTCTTTATCAATAACCCTAATTAAGTCAGGCATTTCAGCAAGGACATGGTCAGGCTTGCCTAATAACAGCATTTTGTCCCAGTCAAAATAGGTCCATTTTACGGCGGCAGTCAAGCATCCTGCACCCTTCCCGCTTTGTAAATCATATGGACTATCGCCCACACATATACATTCTTCGGGACTTAGATTAATAAGTTCAGCTCCTTTAAGCATAGGCTCAGGATGCGGTTTATGGTTTTCGCATTCGTCACAACCTATGATGCCGGAAAAGTACTTTTCCAAATTAAAACATTTAAGGCCGCGTTCCGCCATAGGTACTTTTTTTGACGTGACAACGGCCATTTTAATTCCGTTCTGCTGTAATTGAATCATTGTTTCTTCAATTTTTGGAAATGGCTTAATCAATAAGTCGTGGTTTCTGAGATTATATTCTCGGTAGAAATCAGCCATCTCATCAACTTTATCTTCATCAAAATGCCTGAGGCATTCGCGTAATGGAAGGCCAAAATATCTTGTTATTTCTTCTTGTGTAGGATTTTTTTGTAAGAGGGTCTTAATTGTGTATTCAAATGTTTTTATTATTAAATCAGAAGTATTTACAAGTGTTCCGTCTAAATCGAATAAAACGCCTTTAATTTTCAATGATTATAGCTCCTTTTTTGCACCAAACTTCACTTTATAATAACACAAAAAGAGGATAATTTAAAGAATACCTTGAGTTTAAGAGCCGATACATTGGAAAACACAAATAAAAAAAACGGTCTACGAATAGACCGTTTTGAAGATTATTTATTATCTTTATGAAAAACAACTTGCTTAGGACCAAGTTCAGTTCCTTCAGGAATTAGTACGTCATTAAAACTAATGCTGCGTGTATGTACTGTGTGACTCCATTCGTGTTCATGGCGATGCATATAACCCAGAACAGTAATCGGTACCCAGCTATAAATAAATAGCGGGTATAAAATTAGATATAGCCATGACTTAAATGAAGCATGTATTTTCATTAATACAATCATTGGGAAAACGTATTGGCCAATACCTATTAAAGTCCAGACTTCCACAGGTAGTACAGTGTAGAGAATATTTGTGTAAAATGGGTAAATCGAATAGATATAGCTGCAAATAACGAAGAATGTTGAGCACAATAAGAAATACGGTTGGAAAAGATGGATAATACCATCCAGCATAACAATGTTGTGCTGCTTTATTCCCTCTTTAAATAACTTGCCTATATAACGTCCGGCAACATCAAAGTGGCCTTGCGACCATCTCTTTCTTTGATCCCATGATTGTTTAAAGGTCAATGGTTTTTCATCATAAACAATAGCATCATGCGCCCAGGTTGTCGGAATACCTTCAAGTAAAGCCTTCATTGTAAACTCCATGTCTTCTGTCAGACATGTTGCTCCCCAGCCGTGCTTACGTAAGATATCCATGGAAATACACATACCGGTTCCGCCTAAAACGCTTGATAAGCCAATATTGTATTTGGCAAGATGCCAAATATGGTTAACAACCCAGAAGGAAATAGCAAAAACACCGGAAATCCAAGTATCATTTGGATTTTTTGCATCAAGATAACCTTGAATCAAGCGTTCACCTTTACAAAGACGACTATTCATTTCCATCAGGAAATCAAGATGTACCAGATTGTCAGCATCGAAGATGACAATAGCGTCATACTGTTTCTCCATAGCAAAGAGGTTGTTGAACATCCATTCTAATGCAAAACCCTTACCTCTTTCATCAGTACTTGTTCGCTCATAAACTAAAGCACCGCCTTTTTTGGCGATTTGCGCAGTGTTATCCTGACAATTATCCGCTACAACGAATATATCATAAAGGCTGTCCGGATAATTTAAGAGATGTAGGTTTTCGACTAGTTGGCCGATTACGCGTTCTTCGTTATGCGCAGCTACAATTATCGCAAAAGTTTTTTCCGGTGTTTTAATTTTGTCATCACGCTTCCTACCGAAAACACCAAAAAAAGAAATTACAAAATAATAAACTGTGAAAAACACAATTAATAATTGTAATGGAATCATGAATATATCAAAATAGCTACTCATTTAAAGAGAGACTCCTTTGTCTACTATTAGCCTTCATTATTTGTTTGTGGCCTTAATATAAATGAAATTCAAAATGCCAGCCAAGGTATAAGTAAACATTATAATAAATGGCCAAGCAACTGGACGCAGATATAACAAATATAAACCTGCAACAAGCGATATTGCGACAGGGGCCGCATACATAGGGTTACCTTTCCCTTTGAAATCAGGGAATTTAATTTCGCTGTACATGATTACAGCCACGATGGCAGTGCCTATAGCTACAATTTCAATTGGAAAACTATAGCCTGAAAGAATATAAGTTGCAACAATACAACCACCGGCAGGAATAGGCATACCGACAAAGTAGCCATGAACTACTGCTGCGTTTACGTTAAAACGTGCTAAACGCAAAGCTCCGCAAATCGCAAAAAATGCTGCAAGTAACTGACCTGTAAGACCAAGATCCATAAGTGCATATTGATATATAAGTACTCCAGGGGCAACTCCGAAAGAACAAACGTCACACAAAGAGTCAAGCTCCTTGCCAAATTCACCGCTTACACCTAATGCTCTGGCAACACGACCATCCATGGAATCTGCAACAACTGCCAATATTATCATGATGGCTGCAGCTTTAAATTCACCTTCGAATGTCGCAAGGATGGACAAAACCCCGAACATCAAGTTTGAAGAACTTATTGTATTTGCTATTGCGCTTCTGTAGTTCATTAATCTTTAAACCTCCCGATTACTGTAATACCACCTTTTACCTTATCACCTTTTTTAACAAGTATATCCACTGATTTTGGCATAACAATTTCCGTGCTGGAGCCAAATTTAATCATTCCGTAGCACTGACCTTGTTCCAAATTATGACCAAGAGTTGTCCAGGAAACTATACGCCGGGCAAGTAGACCTGCTATCTGAATAACCAGAATTCTGCTTTTATCATTTTCCAACCCGATGGCATGGCGTTCGTTTTCAAAAGAAGCCGCTTTTTTGTATGCAGGTACAAAACCACCACATGTATAGCGCTGATATTTGATTTGACCACGCATCGGACTGCGGTTGACATGTACGTTAAATACAGAAAGAAAAATAGTTACTTTGATAGCATCCTCATCAAGATACTCGTCGTCGTAAAAATCTTCTACAGCCATTACTGTACCATCTGCCGGTGAATATAATAAACTGTCATCAGGTGGGGTTATTCTTTTTGGATTTCTAAAGAAATACGCTAAATAAATTGCCAAAACTGCAGGAATTACAGCATAAATAGGATTAAAAATGTAGGCAACGATAAATGCGATCAATATAAAAATTATTATATGCGGATATCCGTCTTTGACAACTGAAAATCTTTTCAAAATCCCATCGTTCCCCTTTCACTATATTTAAGTGCCAAATCAAGAACGACACCTATTATACCATACCGTTAAGCCAATGTCTAACTCGCTTTGTAACTTTTGATACTTAATACTTTTATTACGAATTTTGGCAAAACAAGCATCCGCTTGAATCTGCTTGGCTGCTTGTACAAACGAAAAAGCCATTCTAAGGATGCCTCTTGCATCCATTTCGGTGCCCTTTCCATTTTACCAGCAACGACATCAAAACTGCCGCCGATGCCCATTAGTAATGATGGGTTTAAAATATCCTGATATTTTGACAGCCACTTTTCTTGTTTTGGAGCCCCTAATGCTACAAAAAGCAAATCCGCGCCGCTATTATTTATTTCTTTAACAATTGTAAGATTATCTTCGTCATTAAAGTATCCGTTCCTGCAACCAACAATGGAGACACCGGGGTGTAAAATTTCAAATTTTAGTTTAGCTTCTGCGGCTACCCCGGGCGCAGCACCAAAGAAGAATACCTTTAAATTATTCTGCGCTGCTTCGGCCATTAAAAGTAGGAACAAATCATATCCTGCAACTCTTTCCGGAACTTCATAGCCGAGTTTTCTACCTGCCCAAACTGTACCAGCCCCATCAGGTAAAACCAAAGCAGCTTCATTTAATATTTTCATGTATTCAGTATCTGACTGCCCCATCATTATAATCTCCGCATTGGCAGTTACAACAAAAGTTTTTTGTTTTTTTGATACTCTTTCTAATATTTTTTCAACTGCGCCTTTCATCGTATATGGATGTACAGGCACCCCCAATATTCTAATGGGAGGAATGTCATTCATAGAATATTTGCTCCTTTCAGGAGTTGCAATTAGATTTTCTTTGCATCGCTTGGAACCATTAAAAATTCAACGCCAGGATTTCTTTCCAATATCCAGCCCAAGCTCCACTCATTGCTTACAAGTATTACAGGACGATCCTCTTTATCATAGACGAGCATACCGTTGTCTAAACCCTTGAGATTATCAATCTTATTCTTGTCATCAGCATAAACCCAACGTGCTACGGAGTATGGCAGTTGATTCATCAAGAGCGGTGCACTGTACTCGTTAAGCAAACGATATTCCAAAACTTCAAGCTGCAAGTTGCCGACTACTCCTACAATGAAACTCTCAAGTCCGGTATCTCGTTGCTCGAACACCTGTATGGCCCCTTCTTGCGCCAACTGCATGATGCCCTTGGTAAATTGCTTGCGTTTAAGAGAATCCTTTGGCTGCACACGGGCAAAAATTTCCGGCGGAAAAACCGGCATATCTTCAAATTGAATTTTTAAGCTTTCATCACAAACAGTATCACCAATGCTGAAAATGCCAGGGTCAAAAACACCGATAATATCTCCTGGATAGGCCTCTTCAATTATTGTTCTCTCCTGCGCTAAAAATTGCTGCGGCTGTGAAAGCTTGATGGCTTTCTTTCCTTGCATGTGATAGACGGACATTCCTTTTGTAAACATGCCAGAACATATACGCATGAAGGAAATACGATCGCGATGAGCCGGATTCATATTAGCCTGTATTTTGAAAATAAACGCAGAAAAAGCTTCATTAGTTGGATCAATATAGCCACTGCCGTCTTTTAACATACGCTGTTGCGGTTTTGGCGACAACTCAAGAAATTTCTCCAAAAAGCTGCGAACACCGAAGTTAGTCATAGCGCTACCAAAGAACATAGGCGTCAATTCACCTTTTTTGACTTTATCTAAATCAAAATCATCACCGGCTAAGTCCAAAAGCTCAATATCGTTGCAAAGGTTTTTATAATTTTCTTCACCCATGGCACTGACAATTTGAGGATCATCAAGCATTCCAGTAGTCGATTTTAATAATTTAGCGCCGTGGCTGGTATCGCTTTCAAATAGTTCAACTTGTTTTTTAATTCGATCATAGACGCCAACGTAGTGACCATCGATACCTATCGGCCAGTTGATTGGATAGGCACGTATGTTCAGAATGCGTTCCAATTCATCCATCAAATCGAAAGGATTGCGACCATAACGGTCTAGTTTATTAACAAAAGTAAAAATTGGCAGATGGCGTCGATGGCAAACCCAGAATAGTTTTTTGGTCTGTTCCTCTACGCCTTTGGCAGCATCGATAAGCATAACAGCACTATCTGCAGCGAGCAAAGTCCTATAGGTATCTTCACTAAAGTCCTGATGACCAGGAGTATCGAGTATATTGACCCTGTAGCCATCATAATCGAATTGCAGCACACTTGAAGTTACGGAGATACCACGTTGTTTTTCTATTTCCATCCAATCAGATACAGCATGTTTGTTGCTTTTACGAGCTTTTACCGTGCCCGCCAGATGTATAGCGCCACCATAGAGCAGTAATTTTTCAGTTAATGTTGTTTTACCGGCATCAGGGTGAGAAATTATCGCAAAGGTACGCCTTTTTTCAATTTTTTTCAGAAAGTCTTGCATTAAAAATATTCCTCCCGTTAGTCCATCTTTTGATTTTCATACATTTTCCAAGCATTTATTATTTGCTCGAGTATATAGTCAGGTATTGGTTTTTCAGTTTCGATTTTCCCCTGCATATTAAAGCGAAAAGCTATATTTTCATATTTCTCGCCGCCATATGTTTCACATGTAAATGTTGTACGCATAAATTCATCTTTAAACATACAGTCTTTTAAAGTGTTTTTCTTGCGCTCATTATCCCACTTTTGGTAAATGTCAAACAGTATTTTCTGCGCGGCTGTGGGGATTTCTTCGCTTGTTACAACGATACCATCCATAGGTGTGCAATCTAAACACTCATAAGTGCTGCCATCAGCTAATGTTATGTCAACATACATAGAGTAATCTTTTTCCAAGAAAATAGCTTCTTTAATTTGCCATTTATTTTCCCATTCTTTAATACATTCAGGACAAAGAAAAAATATTTCACTTATTTTAGCCGCGCGAAAATTATCGCGATAGTACAATTCACCTTCTGCTTTAAATTGTTTATGACATTTTCCGCAAACCAACTCTAATTTTCTAATCATTATTGCATAAAACCTCTCATAAAGAAGAATTTATATAAGATATAAAAGAAGCCTTCACGCAGAATCCGCAAAGGCCATTGTCTCCATTCTTTAGCTTTTAGCCTGACTTGGAGTTTTATTAATAAAACCTCTCAATGTATTTTAGCATATTTTGAAGCGCATGAAAACTATAGTTGTCATAATTTACTTCACTTGGAATGCCCAATTATAGTACCAGGTAACTAAGAAATCACCATACAGCAAAGTTATGAAGGAAGCCAAAGCTATATAAGGGCCGTAGGGAAATTTGTCCTTCATAGTTTTCATCCTTAATAATAGCAATACAGCAGCTCCCAGACCTCCGAATATAAAGGAGAGAAGTACACATAGGAATGGAGACATTAGTATCCGGAAACGCTGCCATTACTGGTTCAAACCACCCGTATCCGCCGTTTTGTGTTCCGGCAGTAATGCTGTCACCAACAAAGCAAACTTTTTTTGCCGATTTTAATATTTTAAAAAAATCAGTTTCTTTCATTTTTTCAGTAATTTCAATTGGTTTGACACGCTGCCGTACATATCCCTCTGGGAAAAGATAATATTCAGGCTGCAGTTGTGTCAAAGGTAGCTCTACGCCTAACATAACTGATGTTGTGAGGCTTTGCACATTTTTAATTCTATCCAATTCATAAGTACTAATTGAATTCATTAATTCTTCGTTATTGAAAATATCATAGATTGGAAGAGCGCGATAAATTCCCTTTAGCTTTGACTCTGTCCACATAGGAACAACCGATGCGCATATAACATCTCCTGAATTGGCTTGCAAGTAAATATTTACCAGTGCAGTTGCATCACCATCAATTTTATTATAAGAATTTACAAAGTTGCCGGGACAATTAACTATAATACCTTTTTTTATGGTTTTATCTTCGTTTATTACTGATATAAGTTCAATGGGTTGTACAGCATGTGCATGATCACCTAAAATAATGTTTGCACCTGCTTTTATAAAAATTTCATTCCAGATTTTTTGAAAATCATCGATTTTATGAGAAAATTGTGTACCCATATGTGGTAATACAATAATCACATCAGGTTCTTGCTTTTTCAAATATTGAAAATCTGCTAAAACTTGATTTTTTGCTTCCTTAAAATATTTGCTTTCAGGAGAAACAATAATGGAAGTGATAGTCTTATTTTTTTCAAAAAAATAGCTTTCGTCATAATAATTGCATCCAAATGTATACGCAAGAAATGCAATGCGAATTCCTTGAACTTGAATGATACGTATAGAATTCTTCTCATTTTCATTTCTATATGATCCTAAATGATAGAGCCCTGACTGGTCCAAGATATCAAGCGTTCTTTTAGCCCCTTCTTCGCCTTGGTCCAGAAGGTGGTTATTGGCGGTTGTTACTATATCTATTCCGGATTTTTTTACGGCTCGCGCAAATGAATCCGGAAAATTTAGACTTACCGCTATTCCATCGTCATAATTGCCTTTGGAATAACCATTTGCCTGGCCAGCTGTTGGTCCT
>CAYRVN010000025.1:0-16892 GCA_964427675.1 uncultured Acidaminococcales bacterium | reverse complement strand
GAAAGAATCGCGTAATTTTAAACAGCTATCCGCGAAGGCGGATTTAGTTCAACATCGTATATAAAATATTAGGCAGTCAGTGGCTTACTGGGCATTTCTGGCAACATCTGTAATGATCACAATGGGTGTGTGTTTTATGTTTTATTTTTCGTCATTGGGTGGTTTTGGCGGCGCATCAACGCTATCCTGGTGGTGGTGTCTACTCATACTTCCTTACCCGATTGGATGGCTAATAACCGTAATCTTATTGATTATCAAGGCAATCAAAAAGATAAAAAAATGAACAAAATACTATTGACAGCACCCTGCGGGTTAGATTGCTTTAACTGTCCTTCATACGAGGGCAACATTACTGAAGAATACAAAACCCGGATTTCTGAATTTTTGAAAATACCACGGGATCAAACTCCGTGTAAAGGCTGTAGAGCCCAGGAAGGTCATTGCAAATTTGCAATAGGTATGAATTGTGCCACCTGGGACTGTGTACAGAAAAAAGGAGTAACTTATTGCTACGAGTGTAATGATTTCCCCTGCAACTTGCTCTCGCCTACCCTACAAGGCTCGGAATTTCCTCACAACATGAAAGTGTATAATCTTTGTCGAATGAAGCTTTATGGCGTAGATAATTGGACAGAGGAAGCCATCGGGATCAGAAAACGATATTACCAGGGAAAATTTGTAGTTGGTAAAGGGCCTGTTTTTGAAAACGACCCCTCAAATTTTGAATAAACACACAAATTAATATATAAAAGTATATACAAATAGTATATATTTGTGGGAAATATTCATCCTATGAAAACAGTACTTTTAAAGTTGGACGATTCAACATTCTGTGAGACGGAAAACATTCTGACTCGTATAAAAAAACCTCGCAACAGATATATTAATGAGGCTGTTTCGTTTTATAATAAGATTCAGAAACGTCAGCTGATTGAAAAACAATTGAAAGAGGAATCTCTATTGGTTAAAGATGAATCCATTCGGGTGTTAAATGAATTTGAACCTGTCGATTATGACAATCAGGCAATTTGAGATTTGGATTGCAGATTTGAATCCACAGATAGGAACAGAACCGGGGAAAACACGTCCGGTGTTGATCATACAAACAAACCTGTTGAATAAAGTCTCTCATCCATCCACATTAATCTGTCCGATAACTACAAATGTAGTTACGGAATCAGATATATTGAGGGTACACATAAATGAGGATGTAGCAAATTTGCACGAGAATTGCGATATACTGATAGACCAGATTCGTGCTATCGACAACAAACGACTGATAAAAAAGGTTGGAAAGCTCCCGGTTGATCTTGTTGAAAAAGTAAAAGAGAATATCCTTATAGTTCTTGATTTATGAAACCGGAGCGTATCTTGAATATCAAAACACGAGCCGAGTGGAGGAATTGGCTTCTGCAGAATTTCAACACCCGCAGCGAAATCTGGCTGGTTTATGCCAAAAAATCCACCGGCCGGGAACGTATTCAATACAACGATGCCGTTGAGGAAGCCCTCTGTTTTGGCTGGATAGACAGCACAAGAAACCGGCCCGGAGAGTTCACCAAACGCCTGACCCACTTCATTCAAAAAACACGGAACAATAAACTGATACGCGGATTTGGCGGAATTGACCAGTATTATGACTTGACATAAAAGACAGCGCCATACTAGAGCAAGGATGTAAATGAAATTCCTCAAACTTTATTAATACCGCAACTTTGAGGAATATTGTTTATCTTCGCTACATAAGATATAAAAATTCGTATGCGTCACATTTTAAGAAAACCGGAACTCAGTAAGCTTTCTGTTCTCAAAGACAAGAATTTGATAAAAGTTGTGACAGGTGTCCGCCGTGCAGGAAAATCGACTTTACTTATACAGTTTCAAGAATTGCTTAAAGAAGTAAATCCGAATGTATCGATCGTTTCTGTCAACATGGATTTACCTGAATTTCGTTTTCTTGCCGAAAAAAATTGGAAAGAAATCTACGATTATATCAACCGTTTATTGCAAAAAGATGGAATGAATTATGTTTTTATAGACGAAATTCAGAACATTCCGGAATTTGAAAAACTGCTTGAAGGACTATTTGTTACGCCCAATGTGGATTTGTATGTTACAGGTTCCAATGCCTATCTGCTATCGAGCGAATTGGCAACCATACTTACAGGCAGAGCATTTGAAATCAACATTCTACCATTTTCATTTGCCGAATATTTGGAATTTACAGGTCAAACTTTAATTCCCGACCGTGCTTTTACTGAATATATGCGAATAGGTGGCTTCCCCGAAGCTGTCGGATTTCTGGAATCAGGTGAAAATTTTGCTTACGAATATCTGAAAACCGTTTTTCAAAATATATATAAAAATGATATACAAAAACGGAACAAAATATATTATGAAACCTCATTCAACGAAGTCGTTAATTATTTGATTGACAGCGTCGGTTCAACTGTTTCTGCAAGAAATATTGCACGAGTCTTAACGGCAAACGGTAAAAAGATAGACAATAAAACGGTATCAAAATACATCGATACGCTCGTTGAATCCTATCTTTTCTATAAAGTAAACCGGTACGATATAAAAGGGAAACAGCATTTAGCAACACAGGAAAAATATTATTTGGTGGATTTAGGCTTGCGCAATGCGTTGCTTGGTAAAGAACTTGTGGCAGATGCAGGGCATTTGCTGGAAAACGTGATATATCTTGAATTAAAGCGCCGCAATTATCAGATCTGGATAGGAAAAACAGATAATCTTGAGGTCGATTTTGTAGTCCGTGATAAAGATGGCTATACACAATACATTCAAGTGGCATATACGGTTAAAGAACGAACAACACTTGAACGAGAACTTTCACCATTTGATAGAATCCCTGATTATAACGAACGGCTACTCATCACAATGGATTACGAAACAGGGAACCATAACGGTGTGAAACAGATAAATGCAATAGATTGGATCTTAAAACAATGAAAGAACAAACCCCACAACAACTCCTCAGGGACCCGGAACAAAAACCCGATGATACCCTCTTCAGAAGCATCCTGGCCCCCACCCTTTTCCGGGTCATGGAAATGATCCACAGATCATTAACCGATGCAAGCATTGACCTTGAGTGGCGGTACTATAAAGACGGGAACGCCTGGCTGGGAAAAGCCACGTACAGAAAAAAAACAGTCGTCTGGATCTCCCTCTGGGAAAACCTGGTCAAAGCCGGCTTTTATTTCACCCAAAAGACCCGCCCCGAGGTGCTCGACTTACCCCTTTCCCCCGGAATGAAAACCCTTTTTGCCGAGGCAAAGCCCGTCGGGAAACTCATCCCCCTGATCCTTGACATCCAGGACGAGACCTCCCTCCCCGACTTCATCACCCTGATCAACCACAAAAAGACCCTCCCCTGAACCCACTGCCCGGGCTCCATTGTTCCCGTTATCCATTTAAAAAAGAATGAATTATAAAGTGAAATTTGCTTCGCTCTTGCTATATTTGTAGGAGGACAATTAAAACTTCTACGTCAAGCGGCACACACAAACGGCAGGGCAACACAAAAAACAACAATACAAGCATTTTTTATCTTGAAAAATGAGATAAAAAATATTTTTAAGTCTATCTTAGCTAATATATTTTAAACAGACATGAACAAAATTAAAGAAGTATTAGTTGAGAAAGGAATAAAGCAAACTTGGTTGGCTGAACAACTTGGAAAAAGTTATAACATGGTCAACGGTTATGTTCAAAATAGACAACAGCCAAGGCTTGAAGTGCTTTTCGAAATTGCTAAGATATTGGATGTGGAAGTTGCTGATTTATTGGCTGAACAAAAAAAGAAAGAGAAATGAATTACCCAATAATCAACAATATTACGGACTACATTCAGTCTCAAGCACGGAACAAGATCATTTTTCACTCGGAGGATATTTCTGAGTTAGAATCTGTAAATATCGGGCTGCGAATTTCAGAGAGCATTTACAATTTCAAAGAGCCGGGAAGAATTCCAATGAGGGTTTCCTCAGAATTGGACAGGATACTTCATGCAGCGATCTCTAATCACGATCTGTTCGGGAAGTATTTATCCATTGAAAATCTGGGTGTCCTGTTCGAACCGGAATTAAAAATTGATTTTAACAGACTGCTCGATAGCTATTCTCAAAACAACGCGCTTTTCGTTAAATGGGATGGCGAAATAGATGCAGAGAGTATCTACTTTCTGACGAAAGAAAATGGAATCAAAATAAACATTAAGAACGTAAGCCATATTGCTTTATGAAATATAAAGAACTGTTGAATTTCGAACCCATCACAGAAGTTGTGAAATTTAGCCGAACAGGCGAATCCGACTATCAGAAATCACTGATAAAGACCTTTGTGTTCTCGGACACCTTTAAAAATCATCTCATACCCTTGATGATTCGAAACCTTGATTTTAACTATTCCGGAGAATCATTCGGTTTGCAGGTTGTAGGTAATTACGGTACGGGTAAATCGCATTTGATGTCATTGGTTTCCTTGCTTGCAGAAGATGCCGCATTGATTGAGCTGGTCCATGATGAAAAGCCTAAAAAGGACTTAAACGCTATTGCCGGAAAATTCAAGGTATTGCGTTTTGAATTGGGTAATACCGAAAGCCTTTGGGAGGTGATCACGTATCAAATAGAAAATTACCTCAAAAGCCAGGGGATCAATTTCTCGTTTGATGGACACGGCCCTAAGCCCTATTTCGACAAGCTGCTTTTAATGATGGCTGAGTTCGAAGATAAATTCCCGGACAAAGGCTTCCTTATCGTCATTGATGAGATGCTTGCCTATCTGAAAGGCCGTAGTGCAGCCGATAAGCTGAATCAGGATTTGGCTGTATTGCAGGCATTGGGGCAGGCATGCGACAAATCAAAGTTTAAATTCATTTTTGGTGTTCAGGAAATGATTTACCATTCGCCCGAATTCCAATTTGCGGCTGATATGCTGCAGAAAGTAAACGACCGCTATAAGGACATCATGATTACCAAAGAAGATGTAGCCTTTATCGTAAAAAATCGGTTGCTGCGAAAAGACGAACACCAAAAGCAAAAAATCAAATCGCACCTCGATCCTTTTTTGAGCTTGTTCACAGATATGCACGGACGGACACAGGATTATGTGGACCTCTACCCGGTTCATCCAACCTATTTTGAAAATTTTGAGAAAATCAGAATTGGGAAAAGCCAACGTGAAATCCTGAAAACATTATCCAATCAGTTCTCTGAAATTTTAGAGCAAGAAGTACCCAAGGACAATCCCGGATTACTTACCTACGATCGCTATTGGGAAGATATACAGAGAAGTCAGGACTTAATGGCCATCCCGGATATTCGAAAAGTAAAAGAGATAACCGACACCATTCAGGATAAAGTAGAATCGTACTTCACCGGAGTGAGGGTTTCAAAAAAAACGGTAGCCAAACGCATTGTTAATGCGTGTGCTATAAAAATCTTACAACACGAACTTCAAAAACAAAATGGAACCAATACTGAACACCTTGTTGATGATTTATGCCTAACCGATAAACTAGCCACTGACCGTGATTTCTTAATCGACATCATAGATTCGGCAGCGCAGCAAATCATTACTGCAACATCCGGACAGTACTTTGATAAAAACGCGGAGAATGCCGAATACCACTTACGCATTGAAGGCGGAGTCAATTTCGACCAAAAGATAAAGGACTATGCGGCAACCATGGCCGACTCCCAAAAGGATGAATACTTCTTTAAATTTTTGGAAGTAAACCTGCCACTTGATCATGATACCTACCGTACAGGCTTTCGTATTTGGGAACATAGCATCGACTGGAAATCGCACAAAACCTATCGTGACGGGTATATCTTCTTCGGCAATCCCAACGAAAAATCCACCACACACCCTCGTCAGCACTTCTACATGTATTTCATGCCCATCTTCGATGCCAGCAAGAAAAGTCGGAATCATGAGGAAGATGAAGTCTATTTTATTTTTGATGGCATCTCAAAAGAGTTCAAAGAAGCTGTAACCCTGTATGGAGCTGCACTGGCATTGGAAGTCCGGTCCGACAGTTCACAAAAACCCATTTACCAACAGAAGATTGATGAGTTGAACAAAAAGGCAAGAGCACTTTTTGAACAGGAATATGTTCAGATTACCCAGGTAGATTACCAGGGAAAAGAACTCCCATTAAGCGGATACCCCCTTCCGGGAGCAGGTTCCACAAAAGAGCAAATCTTTTCATCAGTAGCATCACAAGTATTTGATAATTGGTTTGTCGATGAACGGCCCAATTACCCGAAATTCACGCAACTCAATTCGCCAGTAGCCAAAGACAATTTTGACCGTTTGATCAAGCAGGCCCTGGTGAAAGTCGCCACGCCCGAACAAGCGAACCGAGATGGTGAAGGCATCTTGAACGGGTTAGGCTGTTGGGTACCCGGGATGCTCGATTACAGTCATTCCCCTTATGCCAAAAGCTTAATAAAAATGTTGGCAGACAAAGGCGAAGGCAGGGTACTGAACCGCGATGAGATAATAGAATATGTAGACAAAAGCGACAACCTATGGTTGACCATAGATTTTAAGATTGAAGCAGAACTGGAATTTGTGGTGATGGCAACTTTGGCAGCACTAGGTGAAATAGAGATCACACTGAATTCCGGCAAATCCATCAATTCAACCAATCTGAATGAACTCAAGGAAATTCAAAAACAGGACTTTTACTCATTCACCCATATCAAGCCACCCAAAGGGCTCAATCTGGCTGCACTGAAAACCATGTTTATAGGCATGTTGGGAAGGGATTTAAGTAATCAATTAAAAGATCCTTCTACCTATACGCATCTGGTGAGTGGTGCCAATGAATGGGCAAGACGAACCGTCACCCTGCTCAGCAAGATACAAGGGGGATACATTTTCAAAGGTATTGAAATTGTAAACGCCGAACAGGCATTAAAATACCGTCAACATTTTACAGCATTCTCCGGATTCTGCGACAAGCTGGCGAACTACACATCTGAAGCTAAGATTAAAAACTTCGCATTTGCTGTAGAAGACCTGAACCGCATCCTGCCAACCAAAGGAGAAGTAGAAAAGCTGGAAAAGCAACTTTCAGAATTAAACAAGTTAAACGAAGACATAACGTATTTACAACAATGTAGACAGTACATCACCGACAATACTTTTAAAGATGAGGTGTCGGAATCCATTAATCAATTGGCTCATGTGCTGGACACAAATGATGAAGCCGAGCTGGAAAAGTACAAAAAGCAGCTTCACCAACTCAAAGAGCGCTATGCCGACTGGTACCTTGATTTGTACCTGAAGCACCGCATCAGTCAAAAAGATCACACCCAAAAAATTGCCCTACTCGATTCAGAAGCAAAAGCTATTTGCGATTTGTTAAGAGATGCCGATTTTCTCTCGTCGGGCCAGTACCTTCAGTGGTACAATAAAATCAACAAACTGCAACCGGCCGATATTAAAGTGAACAAGAGCCTTATTTTGACAGCACCTTATCAGGATTTCAACCCGGTTGATTATGAAGATGCTGAAGAGTTCAATGTGAAACAACTGAAAAGAGAACTGGAAGAACTGCTTGAGCAATGGACCGTCACGCTCAAAGAGACACTAGACGACCCCATGGTTAAAAGGAAAATAAACCTATTGGACGAAGACACCCAAAAATTATTGGCTGATTTTAAAACCGGTAAGATTGATCTGGCTAAAGAGAATGCCCTTCGCATCCGTAAAGCCATTATGGATTTGCATAAAGGCCTTGAAAAGGTAGAACTCAGCATAGAGAACATGAAGAGCACCTTTAACAAGCCACTCACGCCCGATGAAGCTATCGAAGCTTTTAAAACCTACATTGACCAAATTGCCTTGGGAAAAGAGCGAGACAAAATCAGAATCATTTTGAAGTAAGAAACAGATGAGCACCGACAATAAAATAACCGTTTTAGGGAAAACTTTCAACAGCGAAGAAGAACGTAGAACTTATTTCCGCGAAGAGCTACGCAAAAAACTGCCTGAACTTAAACTAATGGAAGGTTTCCCCATTGGTGAAGACGAAGACATCCTAAACCTGAGTGACCCGCCCTATTATACCGCTTGTCCCAACCCCTGGCTCAACGATTTTATTGCCGAATGGGAAGAAGAAAAAAAAGAACTTGAAAAACAGGGCTTCCGTAAAGCGGATTTTGAAGTGACGGAATCGTATGCGGCGGATGTGAGTGAGGGGAAGAATAATCCAATTTACAATGCTCATAGTTATCATACTAAGGTTCCGCACCCTGCCATAATGCGTTACATATTGCATTACACCCAACCGGGAGACATTGTGTTCGATGGATTTGCTGGAACTGGGATGACTGGTGTGGCTTCTTCACTTTGTGGAAAACCAGATTCATCGTTCAAACAAAAAATAGAATCGGAAAATATTAGTGTTATTTGGGGAAAAAGAAACTCTATTTGTGCTGATTTGAGTCCTTTAGCATCAAATATATGTGCAAACTACAACTCAAAAAATGATTTAAATATATTCGCAGTTGATGCAATAAATATAATCGAAAAAGTTGAAAAAATATTAGGTTGGGTATATGATGTATTTGATGAAAAACGAAAAATAAAAGGTGTTGTCAATTATATTGTTTGGAGTGATGTTTTTCTTTGTAGTAGTTGTAATAACGAAATTATTTTTTTTAATAATGCCGTGGACAGAGTAAATAAAAAAGTAAAATCATCCTTTGATTGTCCCTACTGCTCTACTTCTCTTTCAAAAAATGAATTAAAAAATTGCTGCGAAACAGTTATTGATTTATGTACTGGAAATGTAAAAAAAGTACAAAAACAAACTCCTGTATTGGTTAATTATTATACTGGAAAGAAAAGATACGAAAAAGAGTTTGATAGAAGTGATCAATTATTGCTTGACAAAATCTCTCAATATAAAATTGATGGTTATTATCCTAAAGATTTAATAATTGATGGTTACAATACAAGTCAACCGATAAAGTCTCATGGTCTAACTAATCTTTATGATTTCTACACTAAAAGAAATTTGCTGGTATTATCAGAATTGCATAAATACCTTTGCATTAATCCGCTATACTCTTTGCTATTTACTTCTGTATGCAGCAGTCTTTCATCTAGACTTGTTAGGTATAATTTGGGTAATAGAGGAAATGGCGTTTTAAATGGCACACTTTATATTTCATCTCTTAATGCTGAAGCTAATATATTTAAGTTACTTAAAGGTAAACTGAAAGATATTCTAAGCGCTCTTTCTCTTAATAATCATAGCCAAGTTACTTCTGTAGCGAGTGCTACAAACTCTGGCATTGAAGAAAATTCAATAGATTATATTTTCACAGATCCTCCATTTGGTGCAAACATTATGTACTCAGAATTAAATTTAATATGGGAGTCTTGGTTAAAAGTCAAAACAAATAATAAAGAGGAAGCAATAGAAAATAAATTTCAAAACAAGACAACTCTTGATTATCAAAGTTTAATGTCTTATTGTTTTAAAGAGTACTATAGAATTCTAAAGCCGAATAAATGGATGACTGTAGAGTTCAGTAATACAAGTGCAGCTGTGTGGAATGGAATACAAACTGCGATTCAAAATGCAGGCTTTGTTATTGCCAATCTTGCAGCTATAGACAAAAAACAAGGAAGTTTTAAAGCTGTATCTACAGTTACAGCTGTTAAGCAAGACCTAGTCATTTCCTGTTACAAACCATCTTCCGAATTCGACAAAAAATTTAATCAGCTCAAACACTCCGATGTGGGTGTTTGGGAGTTTGTTGCCGAACACCTGGAGCATTTGCCCATTCATTTAGTTTCCGGTAATTCTACTACAGCAATCATCGAGCGCAGCCCCAAAATCCTGTTCGACCGCTTAATTGCCTTTTATGTACAAAGAGGTTTGCCTGTGCCCATAGATGCAGGGAAGTTTCAACAGGGATTGCGGGAGCGGTTTATAGAGCGGGATGGCATGTTCTTTACCAACGAGCAGGTGCAGGAGTACGATCGAAAAAAAGCCGCAGTTCCCAATTTTGTGCAGCTCAGCATTTTTGTGGCCAATGAGCAGGATGCCATCTACTGGTTGCGCCATATTTTGGAGGCAGCACCCAAAACGGAGCAAGACCTACACCCATTATGGATGAAGGAAGTGGCCGGCAACATGCGTAAAGGCGATACATTGCCTGAAATGCGCACCATATTAGAAGAAAACTTCCTGAAAAACGAAAAGGGTCAATGGTACCTGCCTGACCCGGAAAACGAAGCAGACTTGGAGAAGCTCCGTACCAAACGCCTGCTTAGGCTATTTGAAACCTACAGAATTGAAGCTTTTAAACCCAAAGGCAAAATAAAGGAAGCCCGGGTGGAAGCACTTCGTGCGGGTTTCAAAGAATGTTATCAGGAGAAAGATTTCAAAACCATCGTACATATAGGTGACCGCATCCCCAACAACCTTTTGATGGAAGATGAGGTGCTGTTGCAGTTTTATGATATAGCGTGTTCAAGAATTTAATGATATGAGCAAAGAAAATAAAACCACAGTTTTAGGTCTTACTTTCAACTCCGAAGAAGAACGCAGAACTTACTTCCGCGAAGAGCTACGCAAAAAACTGCCTGAACTTAAACTAATGGAAGGTTTCCCCATTGGTGAAGACGAAGACATCCTAAACCTGAGTGACCCGCCCTATTATACCGCTTGTCCCAACCCCTGGCTCAACGATTTTATTGCCGAATGGGAAGAAGAAAAAAAAGAACTTGAAAAACAGGGCTTCCGTAAAGCGGATTTTGAAGTGACGGAATCGTATGCGGCGGATGTGAGTGAGGGGAAGAATAATCCAATTTACAATGCTCATAGTTATCATACTAAGGTTCCGCACCCTGCCATAATGCGTTACATATTGCATTACACCCAACCGGGAGACATTGTGTTCGATGGATTTGCTGGAACTGGGATGACTGGTGTGGCTGCGAGTATGTGCGCAACTCCTGCTGCTGATTTTAAGTATTTGATTGAAAAGGAAAAACCAGAAGTAAATTGGGGTAAAAGAAAGTTTATTGGAGGAGATTTGAGCACGATTGCAAGCTATATATCATATAACTATAATAACACTATTGAGGCTTCTCTCTTTAATAAGAAAGTAATAGAAATTATTAATGCCGTAAAAAAAGAATTAAAATGGTTGTATACAACTAAACATAATGGTCAAGTCATAGGAACTATCAATTATACTGTTTGGAGTGACGTATATATCTGTAGCAACTGTAATGAAGAAATTGTTTTTTGGGATTCAGCTGTGGATAAAGAAAATGGTGTGGTTAATAATGAATTTGAATGTCATAGATGTAAATCTATCCATACCAAGAGCAGTGTAAAAGACGCAATTACTACAAAATATAGTGAAATTTCTGGTAGAGCTGTGAGTCAAAAAAAACGCATTCCAGTGCTTATTAATTATTCTTCAAATGGAAAAAGATTTAATAAGAAACCGGATAAGTTTGATCAGGAAATTTTTGAGAAAATTGATGCAATTAAACTTAACCACTGGATTCCTACTAATACAATAATTAAAGGTGATGAAATTGGACGATTAAAAAATGAGTTTATTAATGATGTTTCAGAATTATTCCCAAAACGTGTTCTAATAGTTCTTTCGGAGATTTTAAAATCAGCAAATACTGATAACAGGATTCATCTTCTTATTACGTCAATTATACAAAATATTTCTTGGTTGTATAGATGGCGTGCAAATGGAAAAGGTGGCACAACTTCAGGGACATATTACATATGTGCTACACCACAAGAAAATAATGTATTTAACCAGATAGAAAGAAAGCTCAATGATTTTTCAACTGTATTTAAATTGGTATCGAAAAATAATTCTGCTTCCGCAATTTATTCAGGTTCATCAACTTTGATTAATTTAAACACAAGTTCTATTGACTACATTTTTACAGACCCTCCTTTTGGTTCTAATATAATGTATTCAGAACTGAATTTTATGTGGGAAGCATGGTTAAAAGTTCTGACAAATAATAAATCAGAAGCTATTTCAAATAAAACTCAAGGAAAATCAACTGTAGATTATCAAGGTTTAATGAATTCATGTTTCAAAGAATGTTATCGCATTTTGAAACCGAATAAATGGATGACTGTAGAGTTCAGCAACACTAGTGCAGCTGTATGGAATACAATCCAGAATTCTATACAACTATCAGGATTTATTATTTCTAATATTTCAAGTCTAGATAAAAAACAAGGTAGCTTTAAAGCAGTTAACACACCTACCGCTGTCAAACAAGATTTGATTATAAACTGTTATAAACCATCTTCCGAATTCGACCAAAAATTCAATCAGCTCAAACATTCCGATGTGGGCGTTTGGGAATTTATTGCTGAGCATTTAGAGCATTTACCCATCCATTTGGTTTCCGGTAATTCCACTACCGCCATTATAGAGCGTAGTCCAAAAATCTTGTTCGACCGTCTCATCGCCTTTTATGTGCAGAGAGGTTTGCCAGTGCCCATCGATGCCGGGAAGTTTCAACAGGGCTTGCGGGAGCGGTTTATTGAGCGGGATGGCATGTTCTTTACCAACGAGCAGGTGCAGGAGTATGATAGTAAGAAAGCGGCAGTCCCAAACTTTGTTCAGCTCAGCATTTTTGTGTCCAACGAGCAGGACGCCATCTACTGGTTGCGCCATATTTTGGAGGAAGCACCTAAAACGGAGCAAGACCTACACCCATTATGGATGAAGGAAGTGGCAGGAAACATGCGCAAAGGCGATACATTGCCTGAAATGCGCACCATACTGGAAGAAAACTTCCTGAAAAACGACAAGGGTCAATGGTACCTGCCTGACCCAGAAAATGAAGCCGACTTGGAGAAACTCAGAACCAAACGACTGCTCAAGCAGTTTGAAACTTACAAAACCGAGGCTTACAAACCCAAAGGCAAAATAAAGGAAGCCCGGGTAGAAGCCTTGCGTGCGGGTTTCAAAGAATGTTACCAGGAGAAAGATTTCAAAACAATCGTTCATATAGGTGACCGCATCCCCAACAACCTTTTGATGGAAGATGATGTGCTGTTGCAGTTTTATGATATAGCCAGTTCAAGAGTATAAAATGAGGTACAAAGGCAAGGCTTGTGAAATAGTAGGCGATAAAGAAGTGTTCGGGCAACGCATTGCCTGGATCCGCCTGATGGTAGACGGCAGCTTCCATGAAGTCCCTTATGATGAGTTGGAAGAATCAACTACCGATTTTTCTATGCCTTACTTGCGCTTTGTATCCATTGCGGCAAAAATTAAAGACGAAGTAGCCAGAAAAAATCTATTGGCTCCTTATGAGAGCAGTTTAATTCCCCTGCCGCATCAGATTTTGGTTTTGGAAAAAGTGATGCAGTCCAATCAAAATCGTTTTTTGTTGGCCGATGAGGTGGGAATGGGTAAAACTATTGAAACCGGTTTAATTCTGAAAGAACTTAAAATCAGGGGCGATATTAAACGCATTTTGTGTATTGTCCCAAAGTCCGCTATGCTGCAATGGCAAAGTGAGTTGAAAGAACACTTCAATGAGGTATTTCATCTCTACGATTCAGAAATGATCACTTCGATGGCCCGCACCTTTGCCAATATCAACGCAGACGAGCAATATAATTTCTGGACACAACACAACCAAATAATTGTTTCTACCGATGCGCTGAAGCCTTTGGAGAAAAGGCAAGGTTGGTCAAATGAGCGGGTGGATGAATACAACAAATACCGCATTCAGGCAGTGTTGGAAGCAGATTTTGACTTGGTCATTATGGATGAAGCCCATAAAATGGGCGGTGCAACCTCAACGGTTTCGCGGTACATCTTGGCTCAGGAATTATGCAATTCCGTGCCGAATGTACTGTTGCTCACAGCTACTCCTCACCGAGGCAAATCAGACCATTTCAGAAGAATTCTGCAGTTGCTGGATCCGGATGCGTTTGCCGGAGAAGGCCTGCCCGATATTGAACAACTGGAGCCTTATGTCATCCGAACCGAGAGGCGTTTTGCTGTGGATTATGAGGGAAAAAAGCTATTCAATGAGAGGCGGACGAGGCGCTTTGATGTTGTGTTGGATATCAACAAGCATCAAAAACAAATGGCCTTGTATGATGCCGTTACGGATTATGTACGAAGGGGCTTCAACACGGCTAAAAGGGCTGGTAATCCTGCAAAAGGATTGATCATGATCTTGTTTCAACGTTTGGTGAGCAGTTCCACAGCCGCTATACTTTCTGCCATGCAAGGCAGGCTGGAGCGATTGCGATTAGGCGAAGAATCATGTCTGGACGATTTTGCTCTCGAAGTAGATCATGAGTTTGATGAAAATGAAGAGGTAGATTTTGAGGACATGGTACAGCGCAATACGCCGGGCTTAGCCAATGAAGAAGAATTGCTGTCAGGCCTTATAGAGCAGGCAAGAGATTGTCTGGCAACAGAAACCGATGCCAAAGCCGATGCGCTTCTAAAGAAAATCGAGGAATTAAAGCAGGTTCAACCAAATCAGGACTTGAAAATACTGGTCTTTACAGAGTTCAGAACTACACAGAGAATGTTGGTGGACTATTTCAAAGGCAAAGGGTACATAGTCTCTTTTATTCATGGTGGACAGGATCTGGATGAGCGTAAAAGAGCGTTAACACATTTCAAAAACGAAGCACAAATCCTAATTGCGACCGATGCTGCAGGAGAATCCCTGAACATGCAGTTTTGTCATATAGTGTTCAATTATGATCTGCCCTGGAATCCCATGATGATTGAACAGCGCATTGGCCGGGTTGATAGGATTGGTCAAAAATATCCGGTCCAGGCTCATAATATGCTCACCAACAATAGTGTTGACTTGCGTGTATATGAGGTGATTGAAGAAAAGCTCAACAACATTTTGGAGCAGTTGGGCATTGACAAAACTTCGGATGTGCTCGATTCTACCATCGATATGAAGAAAGTCAACAAACTACACCTGCAGAGTTTGTTAGATCCGGAAAGATTTGAATTTGCAGGGGAACGATGGTTGCATGACATAAAGAGCAAATTGCGTCAGTATAAAAGCACCGAGGGCATATTGCCACAAGTAGCAGAATCGGAAATTGAATACAAAAAGGCGGCAGAGGTAAAACACAGCCCGCTTCCTTTTTGGCTGGAAACTTTGGTGCAACAGTATATCATGGTGCATCATGGCACCTTGACAAAAAATCTATTGGGGTATGCTGACATTAAAGTACAGGGCGAAAGCAGGAAGATCACCTTTGATGCCGAGGTTTCATTAGGTAATCCTGGCGTTGAGCATATTACGCTGCAGCACGATTGGATAAGGAAACTTATAAATGATCTGAGCGAATTTGATCTGTCCAATAGCATTCCTGTAATCAAATCAAGCACCGGAGAAGAAACCCCGGGCTATTGGAGTTTGTGGCAAATAAGCGCTCGCAATTCAATGGAAAGCAAAATTCAGTATCAATGCTACTTTTTAGCCGATAATGGAAAGCAATACAGTGCCTATGCCCATGATATCTGGAATCGTTTGATCAATGGATCTGGAAAATTTAGCATAGATGGCTCACAGGAGATCAATGAGTCGGAGTTGTTCCAAAAAGAGATGAATCAATCCTTGTTTCTTTCATTCCAGAATCTGGAAGCAGATGTAATGATTCGAATAAACACCAAAAAGGAAAACAGGCTAAATTCGTATACTTTTCAAAAATCACGAATTGAAAGAATAGGAATTGAAAATATTCGTCAGGCAAAACTTCAAAGACTTGAAAAAGAGCATAAAGCATGGATGAAAGAATTTGAATCGGGGAGCAAAATCATTCCGGGCATTAAACAACTATTAATGATTCGTATCAATGGCTAAAGGACTTATTCAACATATCACAGACCGTCTGAAAAGTTATCCGGCAAAAGTGTTTTTGGTGGAGAATAACGATCGCTTTTTATACCGAAGCGATGTACAGGATGCCTTTGGGGCAATTGGTATTGAAATCAATCATGGCACCAGCATGGAACAGCGCATTACATTTGAAATGCGGGAACCTGATGGGTTACTTGTTTTGCTAAGCCAAGACAATGCCAATTATCTCGAAGACATAAAAAATGAAGCGGTAGCGATTGAATTTAGTCTCGCCAATTATTTGCAATCATATCACATACCATCTCTTATTGAATTAGATCTTTCGATTATCGACAAACTGTTTAGAAATCAACCATTAGTTGGACTAAGCAGAAAAGAGACTCAGGAATATATTGAGAAACTAAAAGATGAAGCCACATCTTCTGAACCAGAATATAATTTGGTTGAATTTATTGACGGCTTGCATGTACTGCTCCATGAGGAGGATATCAATTGGGCTGTAGTAAGTCGGTTAATTGCTGAAGGTATTTCGAAAACCATTGGCACTCCAAAATTTGAAGAATTGTATGATCAAATAAACAAAGCCAATACAGTTTTTCTAGAGACTTTGCAAACGAGTTATCCTCAAACCAAAAACTCAAGCGCTGTAAAAAAGCCCCGAATTGTTTCTAAAATTCTGGATTATATCAACTTTAACTATCGAGAAAAGAAAATTGCTCTTATCGTGGTTGACGGGATGGCTTTATGGCAATATGAATTATTGAAAAGCCGCTTACCAGGGACCAAACATGAAGAGGTAATATATTCTTGGTTGCCTTCCATAACACAACTGTCACGCCAAGCCATCTTTCGTGGTGATATCCCGCTATCTGATTACAGACAAGGTCCTACGAGTGAAGAAAAACTCTGGAAAATGTATTGGAAAGATAAAGGATGTCATGCATTTGAAGTGGCCTATCAACACGAAAAAATTGATCTTTCGA
>CAYRVN010000024.1:9383-16939 GCA_964427675.1 uncultured Acidaminococcales bacterium | reverse complement strand
GAAGATGGGCGTCGCGATACGGCTATTTTCTCCACCTCGCAAATTGAGAAGTACAATTATAAGGCCACGATGGCCACCTATCCGGAAAACTTTGCTAAGAAGGATACCAAATTTTTAAAACCGCGGGAGCTGAAAAGCCTTGTCGATACCAGTTTCTGGGAGTTAGGCACCAATGGCTACCGGCTTTCCTTCATCAATGTCTTTGATCGTTACAATAATTATCTGGGCGAACTGACGCCGCTGGAATACGCGATGATTGCTCCCTATCTTGGTCGCCGCTACAATCATTATCTGATGGACTATATCCGCGATGAGCATGGCGTGCCCAAAGAATCTTACGAGATGATGAAAAAGCGTATTGAATATGATTACCAAAAACTCCGCGATGAATATCAGGATGGCCTTGGCACAGTGCCCCAGCTGCATGTTCTGATGCATGCGAATACGGGCAGCTTCGGTAATAATGACCGTGTCAGCGCAATCAATGAAAAATGGATCAAGGATTTATTCACCATAAACTTTAACCGCGAGGGTTATGCACTCAATGATCGTAAAAGCAGTATCTACGATCTGACACGGATGCAGCCGCAAGCCTATTGGTATCCGAATCATCTGCTGATGCGCATCAAATATGATATTAATGAAGACATCGTCTTTAATCGTGGCGACGAAGCTCGTTATAGCCTCTGGGATGTGCGGGAAGGCGCTGCTGAATTCCAGCCGGAGAAGATTATTCTGACCTCCCTGCCGGAAAAACGCGGGTTGATGTATTTACAAAAGAGCGAAGAATTCAAGAATCTTAATGTTGCCCTGCGTTTAACGGGTAATAAACTGGGCATGCAAAAGATTTATCTGCGTGCAGACCAGAAACTGGCAAGGTATGTCGGGGTTAGTATCAACAACAATATGCTTTTTGTCAGTGAAAAGACAAATAATGGTGTGAAGGAACTTCTTAAACTTGATCTTGACAGGTTTGATGGCAAAGAACGGGTTTCAGTGGCAGAGGATAAGCGCAATGCAGAAGTAAGAGAGTTGGAAGCTTTGGCCAAATATGCTGACTCTCCGGAACTCGCACAACAATATTTTGCACAAAGCAAGGAAAAGGGAACTGAACCCACAGCTACCATCGAGCAGGGCGAAAAAGAGTACACTCCTAACATAAGCGTGCACGAAAAAGGCAAGCGTCAACTTCGTATCGAACTTATAGATGACAACATCAGGGTTAGCGTCGATGACAAGGAGGCTTTTGCGGGAACCGTTACTGATCTTGACGCAGGTTCAGTGGCGCTCGAAAGCGCCTGGGGCGGTTATGGCTGGAGCCAAAGAAATCTTGCCGATGATGTTTACGACGGCGTTTTTGAAAAGCTCATAATTAGAGAGGCCCCAACTGCTGAAAAAGAAAATATATTGTACAGTGACAAATTAGGGGGATTCGAAGCATTCAAACATCAGGCAAAAAGGATTTGGAATTCTGTTATTAATTGGTTTATAGTGCATCTATGAAAATGAGAGGAATGGCAGCATGAAGAAGATACTCGAAAACAGTTTGAAAATTATTGCGATGTCGCTGCTGCTATTTATGCTTGTTGGTTGTTACAACGCTAATAAAGCTAATGTCAGGGCTGCCGGGCAAACAAAAAACCAGCTTTCTGTCTGGACCGTTTATTGGGATTTGGAGGAGGGCGCTAAAGAGTTCCAAAAATTTGAAAAGCATTTGGATGAAGCTTGTGCTTTCGGAGCCTATTTTGAGGAAGACGGTAAGCTGTTTCTTCCCGAGGAGCTAACTTTTGACAAGCGTGCAGAAAAAAAGAAAAAACAATTGTTCGAGTACCTTACGATAGTTAATGACAGGGTTCTTGCTGATGGCAGTAAAGAATACAAAAGAACAGAGTTCCTGCATAGTCTCTTGAATGATCAGGAAAGCCGCGAGGCACATATTGAAGAAATCATAGCTTTAGCGAAGGCAGAGCATTTTGATGGTGTGGAAATTGATTATGAAAGGGTCTGGAAAGATTGCGAGACGAAGGATTCCTTTATTCCCTTCATTAAGGAGCTCTCTGCGGCTGCTGCCGCTAATAATTTGAAACTGCGGGTAGTCTTGGAGCCCGGTACACCTTTTAATGATATTGAGCTGCCGGCAGGCCCAAAATATGTCGTGATGCTGTACAATCTTTATGGAATGCATAGCGGACCCGGTCCTAAAGCAGACCAGGCTTTTATCAAAAAAGTTCTGGGCAAGATGGCGAAGGTGCCAGAACCTAAGGCTGTGGCCTTTGCAACCGGTGGCTGCCTATGGAGCAGCGAAGGCGATAAGAGATTCATCACCGAAAAAGAAGCTGCTCAGCTGCTGGCACAATACAAGGAAGATGCCAGAAGAGATGCCGCGAGCAAAGCAGTTAATTTCAAATACCGCGAAGGAACAATAGTGTATGAAGTTTGGTATGCGGATGCGGCTACCCTTGATTATTGGATCAGCTTAGCTGAAGAAAGCGGCATCCGTGATGTTGCCATCTGGCGTTTGGGCAGCAACGAAACACTCAATAAGATCAAGCGGCTTGATTGAAATAGCAAAAACGGCAAAAGGGAAGAGTTCCCTTTTGCCGTTTTTGGCGTTTTAAAATGTTATTTACTTAGAAATTATCCGGACTGAATTGCCAGGAAACACGTCTCATTACTTTGGCGGCACTCTTTCGGCAGGCTGACATTTCATCCTTGGCACTGCCGTCGGCAAATACATGGTTTGCGTAGAGCAGTTCGCCATTTTCTATATTGTAGTATTTCAGATCGACACCCAACATGGCGCGATAGGCTGATTTGAAGAAGACACGATCATATTGGAGCTCTTCAAGATTGAAATTCATGAAGCAGAGATAGTTAAGATTTTGCTCCTTGGCAAACTTCACCAGCATATCATCGGTAAGCTGGTTGTTGTTTTGGATATTGTTTTTATTCAGAAAAACTTCGAAATCAGCTTCCAGTTCGGCGAAAGGTACATAGTCATATTTTTCATCGTCAACAATTTCAGCCATCTTCTCTTCAACGGTGGCACTTATTTCACTGTCGCAGAGCAAGCTATCGTCGTCAACCCTTATGATACCGATTCGCGGCAGGGAATTTTGTGCAAAGCTGACAGCTGGAAGCACAAAAAGCAAACATAACATGAGGATAAATATTTTTTTCATCAGAACACTTCCTTGATTATTTTCTGCCGTAGTTTAAACGGCGTTATTATTTCGAGCATCTTTTACCGTATGTTATCCATTATATCGCAAAATCAACAAAAAACAATTGACAATATTGCGACATTTATTTTGCAGGGCAGAAATTATATGATAAAATGTGCTTACCGGATAGGTCTTGATTCGCCTGTTTATCTGCAGGCAGCAAAATATAAAGCGAACTCACAAGAAGGGGTGCCTATTGCGATGGGGGCCTCTTTCTTCAATTTTCGTGGGGGCAAACGATTTTATTTCTGCATTATTAATGCTAAAGGGGAGGCAATTTAATGGAATACTTTTATCGTGTGCTTACACAATTAGAAATATTTTCAGTCATGATTCTGTTGGGAGTTTTTGCTGTCAAAACAAACGCCATGAATGAAAAATCTTTGGGTGATTTGTCTAAGATGATCATGAGGCTGATTCTGCCCGTCATGATTTTTCATAAATCGATCAACGGTGCGACCAAAGCCGATATCATGTCGTCTTCATCAGAAGTCATTTTATCATCTTTTCTGATGTTTGGCGTGCTCTTTATGGTTGGCTATTTGCTGAAGAAAGTTTTTGCCTTAACTGGTAATTATGGGCGTGTTTATCAGGCAGCAGCAATGTTCGGCAACGTAGGGTTTATCGGCATCCCGCTGATTCTGGGTATTTTGCCGGAACGGGGAATGCTCTATATGGCACTTTTTTTCATCGTTGACCAGATTGTTTTGTGGAGTATTGGGTATTATATGACGCTGCCGGAAGAAAAGCTGGCCCATGCTTCTTTGAAATCCAATATCAAAAATATTATGAGCCCGGCGATGATAGGAATTGTCATAGCAATAATATTTATCCTGACGGAATGGAAGCTGCCGGCAACCCTGAATAAGGCTCTTGGCGCTGTGGGTGACGCTACTACACCGCTTTCGCTGATTTATATCGGCGGCAGTTTCTGTTATAGCAACGTGCGTAAGTTTATTTCGCGTTTGGAATACTATGCGATTGTTGTAGGTAAGATGATTGTTGCACCTTTGCTGGTATTTCTTGCGTTGCGGGCAGTGAATGTGCAGGAAGAAATAGTTACCGTCATTACTACTTTGACCGGTGTCCCCAGCATGGCGGCTATTGCGATGTTTGCCAGAACAAATGGTTCGGATGAGGATTGCGCGATTGGCGCCATCATGATTACGACTATCTTCAGCTTGTTCACTTTGCCGCTGGTTGCTTATATTACGGGTAATTTGTTGTAGAGTCGGCTCAGGTAAAAACAAAGAGGTTCCACGAAAAGTGGAACCTCTTTTTCTATGCATATATCAGCCAAGAATTTTTTTCACGGCAGCTTTGAAAATATCTACACCGGTTTCTAAAGCGTCTGTATCAAAATGCATGTCAGGATGGTGGAGTCCAGGAACCGCATTTACGCCAAGACCGAAGAAGCCAGCTTTAATTGAAGGCTTGTGGCGGGTATAGAAGAAGAAATCTTCGCCGCCGGCAGTTTTGAATGGTTCCATGAGCGCATCTTTGCCCATTACGTCAACAATCGTTTCTGCGAGCAGGTTGGTCATGTCATCGTCGAGTTCTGCGGCTGGCAGTTCTTTAATGAATTTTATTTCGGCAGTTGCACCGACGGTTGCAACACCGGTTTCAATTGCCTTAGCAATTTTCTCATGTAATAGTTCCATAACATCGTTTTGGGCAGCACGGATATCCCAATTAACATGAGCAAGGGCAGGGATGGCATTGGTTACGCCGGAATCACAGATGAAGCGTGTAGCTTTGGCACTGTAGGAGAAATTAGGATTAAGATGAATGGCATTGACGGCATTGATGGCAGCAGCGGCTGCGTCAATAGCATTAATGCCGAGATGAGGGCGAGCACCATGAGCTGGTTTGCCATGTATGATAACATCAACTGTACCGGAAGCCGAATACCACATTGCCGGAATGGCAAAACCTTTTTTACATTCTTCTTCCGGACGGATATGGGAACCTATGATCATATCAACATCGTCGATGGCGCCGCCTTCAATCATGGTTAAAGCACCTGCGGCAATTTCTTCTGCAGGTTGGAACAGAATTTTCAAACGACCTTTATTGACGATTTTTTCGCGGATAATTTCTTCAGCAGCAGAAAGCACCATTGAAGAATGGGCATCATGACCGCAGGTGTGGCGTGCGCAAGGTACGCCGTCAATTACATGGCCGAGTGCATCCATATCGGCACGCAGGGCTAGTGTAGGTCCTTCTACGCCACTGTCACAAACACCGATGACGCCGGTAGCGCCGCCGACATTTCTTGTAACTTTAAAACCTGCTTTTTCCAATTGGTCGGCAAGATAAGCAGAAGTTTTTACTTCTTCGAGACCTACTTCCGGAATTGTGTGCAAATATCCATAATGTTTGAGAACGTTTGACAAAATTATCACCTCGTTATAGTACGGACTGTCTAAGTGCTATAAAATAAGACATACACAGTCCCATGATGTAATTCTATACAATTTTAACATATTTTTCAAGGAATGTTACAGGGTTTTGCAAAGAGAGTATTTCTGGAAAAAATAAAGCCTTGCTAAAGTTGACATGATTAACGACAAAATCGTATAATTGTGATTGTATTTTATATAATGAAAGTTAGCGAATAAAGGAGGATGTTTTATGGAGCAGGAAAAAAATGGAAGCAAAGTTGGTATAGGCGCCTACATTGCTTTAGCAGTTGCAATCTTATTTTTCTCAGGCCTCTTCATGAAAGTTGAAGGCATGAAATGGTTAAGCGCATTCGACTTTACAACTTTGGGCGGATCTTTTGGTACGATGAAAGACCCGGCGAAAAACACTTTTATCGGTGCTGGTGGCGTAAGCGCGAAGGCGGGTTTCCTTTTTGCTTTATCCTTGGCACCTACGGTTATGTTGGCTCTTGGCTGCCTGGAAGTTCTTACTCATTATGGCGCAATTCGCGCTGCCCACAAACTGTTGACTCCGCTTTTGCATCCACTTCTCAGCTTGCCTGGTAAAACTGGTCTCGCTCTTATTACTGACCTACAAAGTACTGATGCTGGTGCTGCTTTGACGAAAGAATTGTATGACGAAGGCGAAATCAACAAAAAAGAATTGACGATCATGGGAGCCTGGCAGTATTCAGGCGCTGGTCTGATTAACAACTATTTCGCGATTGGTTCAGCACTGTTCACAGTTTTAAAGCTGCCAATCATTCTGCCGCTCTTGTTAATGTTTGCTTTGAAATTCGTTGGCGGCATGTTTGTACGTTTCGTGCTGAATACGGTCTATAAGGAGGATTTCAAGGATGAGCAATAACACTGATAAAACAAATAATAATCCTTTTGATATTTTCGTTATTGGCGCTCGCAAAGGTTTTACCGTTGCTACCCAGAATCTTCTGCCAAACGTGCTGATGGCCTACACTCTTTCCGAAATACTGAACCTTTTGGGTGTTATGAAGATGATTGGCTCCATTTTTGGACCGGCTATGGGATTGTTCGGCCTTCCTGGTGAAGCGGTAACCGTCTTATTGACTGCCTGGCTTTCTTCTTCTGCAGGTACCGGTATCGCGGTAAGCCTTTTGAGCAAAGGTATCATTGATGGTACGCATGCAACTATTTTAATTCCGGCTATTTTTCTTCTGGGTTCCCAGATCCAATACATGGGACGTTTGCTAGGTGTTGCCGATGTTCCTAAGAAATACTGGCCTCTTTTGATGTTGACCAGTATTTTGAATGCCTGCATCGCAATGGTCATCATGAATATTTTAGTCTGATAAATGATAAATTTTATGTAACGCGCAAGGACAAAAATGTCCTTGCGCGTTTTATTTATGCGTGTGCGTGCGAAGCGGCCAAAGGGGACTGTCCCCTTTGGCCGCTCTTTTGTCGTTTAGATCGCAAAATTTTTGGCATGCCAGCCATAAAATAAAAATTGAGCAGGAAAAATGTAGTCATGCGTCGAAATCAATAACTATTATTTGTTATAATGCTCGAAAAGTAGGAGGTACAGATTACGGTATGAGGAAATACGACGTTATCATCATTGGTACCGGCGCTGGCAATATTGTTTTGGATGCGGCACTCAAGCAAGGACTGCAATGTGCTGTCATAGAAAAGGGAAAGTTCGGCGGCACTTGCCTTAATCGTGGCTGCATACCGACGAAAGTTTTGGCGACGGCTGCTGACTATGTGAGGGAAATTCAGGATTTGCCGAAGATAGGTGTGGATGTTGGCCCTGCAAAAATGAATTGGGAAATAGTTTCCAGACGTGTCTGGGAGAAG
The DNA here is from genome assembly GCA_964427675.1 of uncultured Acidaminococcales bacterium. Classification (GTDB taxonomy): domain Bacteria; phylum Bacillota; class Negativicutes; order Acidaminococcales; family Acidaminococcaceae; genus RZYP01. Next base: position 9,456 of record CAYRVN010000024.1, on the reverse strand, counting down.
ATTGACGAGCACAAAGCGGTGCTGCGCCACTATCAGAAATATGCCAATCTCGCTATTTACCAAGGAAGTGCTT
>CAYRVN010000024.1:0-9283 GCA_964427675.1 uncultured Acidaminococcales bacterium | reverse complement strand
GCGCAAATCAAAAAAAATATGGAAGCGTTGGGCATCGAGGTCTATCTGAATGCTAATTTGCTGCAAGCAAAAAAAGAAAATGGCCAGAAAGTTCTTACCTTTGAGGACAGGGATTCCGGCGAAAAAATTGAGATTGCCGCGGACGAAATAATGTATGCGACGGGTATCAAGCCTGTCAGCAAAGAATTAAGGATAGAAAATACTTCGATAGAGACCGACGAAAGAGGCTGGATCAAGACTAATGAGTTTTTGGAAACGAGTGTTGGCGGCGTCTGGGCGATTGGCGATATTAATGGACAACCGGCATTTCGTCATAAGGCCAACTATGAGGGTGATATTTTGGCGCATAATTTATTCAGCGGCAATGAACCTCTTAAATGGCGTTGGGCGCGTTACGATGTTGTGCCTGCTGTCACCTTTACCTATCCGCAGGTTGCTCAGGTTGGCCTGACCGAAGCTGAGGCCAGGGAAAAGGGCTGCGCAGTAAAAACGGGCAAACAATTTTACCGTAATACTGCCAAAGGCTATGCACTTGGCTTGACAGCGGATGATGGACAGGATGGTTTTGTAAAACTAGTAGTTGATGGAAAAACAAACAATATTTTGGGCGTACATGTTATCGGCGCACAGGCTTCACTTTTAATCCAGCCGTTCATTAATATGATGAATATGGGCACAGTTACAATCAAAGCAATAAATAAAGAGATTGCTTCGGAAACGGCCCAGGAGCTGCGCAATATTCGCTTAACCAGAACCCTTGATCCCCATTCCGTAATCAGTGTCGGTGAGACTATGACGCCCCATCCTTCTTTGGCAGAAGTCATTATGTGGACGCAATATTATTTCGAGGGTAAATGACTCCAAAGTTGACACAAAATGGACTTCCCCGTTGACACAGTGAAAATTTACAAAAATGTAACGATTTTATTTATGCAAAAGAATCGGCATGCAAACCGTTTCTGATATAATGATGATGTAAGCTAAATTAAAGGAGAGTGATTTTATGAACAAGAAAATGCAAGCAGCAATCAACGACCAAATCCAAAAAGAATTCTATTCAGCCTATTTATATCTGGCTATGTCTGCTTATTGCGCAGAGAACAATTTGCCGGGTTTTGCTAAATGGCTGGAAATCCAGTACAAGGAAGAAACTGAGCACGGCATGAAATTGCTCGGTCATCTCCTGGAAAGAGGCGCTAAGGTTGAACTTGGAAAAATTGAAGCTCCTCCGGCTGAATTTGGTTCCCCTAAAGCTATGTTTGAAGAAGTTTTGAAACATGAACAATTTGTAACAGCAAGCATTAACAAACTTTATGAGACTGCTGTTGCTGAAAAAGATTATCCAGCTCAAATTTTACTGCAATGGTATATTTCGGAACAGGTTGAAGAGGAAGCCAATGCAACCGCTATTCTGGAAAGCTTGAAAATGGTTGGCGAAAAAGGCGCTCCATTGATGTATATTGATAAGGAACTGGGTAAACGCAAGGACTAAAATTGCCGGTGTGATTCTTTGAGAACAAAGCCGGCCAAAGAGGCCTAAGAGAGCGGCCAAAGGGGACAGTCCCCTTTGGCCGCTTTTTTCGTTGGCGACAGGCAGGAAGAAGCACAGTAAACGTCGAAGTTAGCACATATTTATGATGACTGTCAAAGGCAAGAAGGGGCGGATTTCCGGATGAAGCTTTATGTTGGGATAATTGACTTCGACCTGTTTCAGACGCTGAAGCAAGCAAAATGTTCTGAGGTTAATTTTTGGCGTCCTAGCGGCAATACTAACTTCAAAGCGCTGAGCAGGGGTGAACTGTTCTTATTCAAACTGCACAGTCCTTATAACTGCATTGTGGGCGGTGGCTTTTTCCAGGCATTCAAACTTTTGCCAACATCACTGGCTTGGGAAGCTTTCGGCATAGCTAATGGCGCTGACAGCTGTGCGGCGATGTTGGAGCGTATCTATAAATATCGTAAAACTGACAGTATCGCGGAACCTGATCCGGAAATCGGCTGTGTCATTCTTTCTTCGGTATTCTACTTTGATGAGGGGGATGAAATTCCGGTTCCTGAAGACTGGAGCAGCAAGATTGTTCAGGGCAAACTCTACAGCAGAACAGAACCGCTGGGGGCGGCGCTCTATGAGCAGGCGCAAACGCGCCTGAATAAGCAGGAATGCCGATATTACCAGGATACGCTGCTGGCGCCGGAAATTGGTTTTGGACATTTCAAGTTGCTCGTGATTGAGGCTTACCAGAGAAGGTGTGCAATTTCAGGAGAACAGGCGGCACCGGTTTTGCGAGTTGCTCAAATCAGACCCAGCCGGTTTGGCGGGCTCAAAGATATTTCGAACGGCTTGCTTTTGCGCAGCGATTACTGCACCTTGTTCGAACGTGGTTATATTACGGTTTCGCCGGATTACCAAGTCTGGGTTAGCAAAAGAGTTGCTATGGATTTTGGCGAAAACAGCAGTTATGCTGATTTGCAGGGGAGCCAGATTACCTTACCCGAGGATAGAGAAAAATGGCCATCCCATGCTTATCTGGAATGGCACAATAAAAGGGTCTTTCTTGGCTGAAATAAAGAAGCTATCGCTCACAGATTGCTAAACCTGTTGGCGATAGCTTTTTGTTGTCTGTCTTATTTTTGCCGTAAACTCTTATAGGTTTCTTGCAAGCGCTCATGGTGTATTTTCGTGGGATCAAAGCGGAGAAGCTTAAAGGTAATTTGCACGCAGAAACCGATCATGAACGCGGACACAACGGTACCGATGCCAACAAGTCCCCCAAGATACCAGCCGATGACAACGGCTGTCAGTTCAATAGCACCACGGCAGACACCGATAGGCAGACCGGTCTTGCGGGTAAGCAGGACCATTAGCCCATCACGCGGGCCAGCACCGAAAGCGGAGGCGATATAAAAATAACTGCCGAGGGCGATAGTGAAGAGACCCGTAATCAGCATCAAGAGACCGAAAAACATATTGCCAGCAACCGGCAGAAAGTCCAGATACAGAATCAAATCAAGCACCAGCCCGATGACTATCATATTAGAAATAGTTCCAATTCCGATGTCTTCGCCGCAGTAGGCGGTTACCAGTAGAATCAGAAAGCCGACGATAATCGATATTTCGCCGATGCTCATACCAAACGTTTTAGCCATGCCGACATGGAGAACTTCCCAGGGAGCATAACCAATTTGAGCGTTCAGGCTCAGCGCGATGCCAAGGGAATAAAGAAAAAGTCCTATATGCAGAATAATGAGACGCGTCAAAAAGTGTCTGGTCATGCGATACCTCGTTTCAGTGGGATAAATAGCTATGCTAATAATTATATAGGTAATGCCAGCGAAGTCAATCGGCGTACAACAGGAAATAATCCAAATAAAATTGTTTATTAAAAAGGTATATTTATTTTTAGCAAGAATATCTTAAGACATAGTATATAAATAATGCATTTGGAAGGAGGCAGTAATCTTGCAAAGAAATGAAATTACCTGGCAGGCCGGAGGGCAGCAGGGTGAAGGACTGGAAAGCTTAGGTGCCATCTTGGCGCAGGCGTTAAGCCATCAGGGTTATGATTTGTATGGATTTCGTCAATTTTCCTCACGTATTAAGGGTGGGCACACGAATTATAAAATCAGAATAGCAGCCAAGCCTGTAGGCACAATCAACAAAGAGTGCGATCTTTTGATTGCTTTGGATCCGGACACTTTAACCAATGAGGCACTTGCAGTAAGTGAAAATGGTATCATTCTTGCCGAAAAAGCTTTGGCAGCTAATTTTTCAGGCAAAGCAGAGCTTCTTGCAGTGCCTTTTGCAGATATCGCCAAACAAAACGGTACCATCATGCAGAAAAACATCGTAGCACTTGGTTGTACAGCAGCTTTGTTCGGCCTTGGCGAAGAGTGTTTCGAGCTTCAGCTGCGCAAAGAATTCGGCAAAAAGGGCGAAGAAGCTGTCGCTGCGAATATAGCTGTTTTCAAAGCCGGTATGGAATTTATCAGGACAGAAGCCCCTGCTTTGCTGGGAAGGTTGGTATTGCCGAAGTTAACGGATAATGCCCCCAAGCTTTTCTTGCTGGGCAACGAAGCAATGGCATTCGGTGCTTTAAGCGCCGGGGCGCGTTTTATGGCGGCTTACCCAATAACGCCGGCATCGGAAGTTATGGAATATATGGTAAAAAAAGTTAAAGAATTCGGCGGGCAGATGCTGCAGGCTGAGGATGAGATTGCTGCCTGTACCATGACTATTGGTGCTGCCTACGGCGGCGCACGCGCTTTCACAGCAACTTCAGGCCCTGGGTTCTCATTGATGGCGGAAGCAATTGGCCTGGCGGCGATGACAGAAACACCGCTGGTCATCATTCATTCCCAGCGTGGCGGACCCAGTACTGGTCTGCCAACGAAGCATGAGCAGTCGGATTTGTTTGCTGCTATTTACAATACGCATGGTGATACGGCTAAAATTGTCTTATCGCCGAGCACGGTAGAAGAAGCTTTTTATGATACATTTGAAGCTTTTAACCTTGCTGAAGAATATCAGTGCCCGGTCATTGTCCTGGCAGATTTGCAGCTTTCCCTGGCAACGCAGACGATGGCCGCGCCTGAGTACGAAAAATTGTCAATCAGACGAGGCAAACTGGCGGATGGCAAAACTTTGCCGCCTATCAAGTCACCGGAATATTTCCCACGTTATAGTCTGGCTACGGGTGACGGCGTTTCGACGCGCGTATTGCCGGGTACTCCTAATGGTATTTGTCTTGGCACCGGGCTGGAACATGATGAAAGCGGGCGCCCAAGTGAAGCCAAAGCAATGCGCAGACAGCAGACGGAAAAAAGACTAAGGAAAATGCAGACTTTCCTTACAGCTTACCCCAAAGCGTTGTATGTCGATGCTCCTTATGAAGAAGCGGATATCCTTTTGATCGGCATGACGGCCACTCGCAGCTGCATCGCTGAAGCAACAGCAGTTTTGCGCCAGGAGGGGCAAAAAGTAAATCATGTGCAGCTAAGGCTTTTGTCGCCATTCCCAGCGAAAGAACTCATGCCATATCTGCAACAAGCCAAAAGAATCATTGTTGTTGAGCATAATGCTACGGCACAGTTAGCAAGTCTTTTACGTATGCATATTGAAGGCTGCCCGCATCTGGAAAGCATTCTGCAGTATGACGGAGATATCATGTATCCGGAAGAACTCGTTGTGCGTTGCAAGGAGGTGCTGTAAATGGCTGTTTTGCAAGACTTCAGAAATAATGTGAAACCGAACTGGTGCCCAGGCTGCGGCGATTATGCTGTGCAGGCAGCCTTGCAGCAAGCAGCGGTGAAACTTGGCCTGGAACCACATCAACTTGCGATTGTCTGCGGCATTGGCTGCAGTGGCCGTCTTTCAGGCTATGTATATGCTTATGGCATGCACACCACACACGGAAGAGCGCTGCCTTTTGCGCAAGGTTTGAAACTTGCCAATCCCGAGCTCAATGTTATTGCCTGTGGCGGTGACGGCGATGGTATGGCGATTGGCTTGGGGCATACCTATCATGCTATCAGGCGTAATGTGAATATAACTTATGTGCTGATGGATAATCATGTCTACGGTCTGACCAAAGGGCAGACTTCGCCGCGCAGCGATTGGGGTTTTAAAACCAAAACAACACCTACCGGAAATATTGAAACACCGGTCGCAACTTTGGAAATGGCTTTGTCTGCGGGAGCAAGTTTTGTCGCACAAGGCTTCTCTACCCAGCTGCAGGAGCTTACGGACCTGATTGTGGCTGCAGTCAAACACCCAGGGTTTTCTCTGGTTAACGTTTTCAGCCCTTGCGTTACCTTCAATAAAGTCAATACCTATGAATGGTTTAAGGAACGGCTTGTTGATATCAGCACTTTTGCGGAATATGACAGGCATGACAAAGGCAAGGTTTTGCAGCACATCCTGGCGCACGAAGGATTGCTCACGGGACTTCTGTATGAAGATAAAAACAAGAAAAGCTACGAAGAAGTTAGCGGCTTGGCCAATAATAACCAAATGCAGGCAGTGCGCAAATTTACAACGGCTGAATTCGATAAGTTGCTGGAAGATTTTCGCTAGTGCTAAAAGCAAATAAATGACAAAGAGCTGGACCAAAAAATGGTCCAGCTCTTATTATTCATATCTGCAAGAAATATTCATAGACACTTGTATCTTTTGTTAATTCGGGATGGAAACTGGTGGCAAGCAGGCGGCCTTGCTTAGCTGCGATTATTCTGCCGTCGCGTTCAGCAAGGACTTCGACTTCAGGTCCAACCGCTTCAATCCAGGGAGCGCGAATGAAGACGAGAGGGATTGGTTTAGCACTGATGGCAGGAATTATTTGTTCACAGCGGAAGCTGTCAAGTTGGCTGCCATAAGCATTGCGCCTTACTTTGATATGCATGGCCGCGAGATAAGGTTCTTCGCCGACAATTTCTCTGGCTAGCAGGATAAGTCCGGCACAGGTGCCCCAGACTGCCAGACCTTCTTCTATACGCTTCTGCAAGATAGGCTGCATGCCGGTTTTTCTGAGTAATTTGCCGATGGCGGTGCTTTCGCCGCCGGGCATGATCAATCTGTCCACTGCTTCCAGTTGGGCAATAGTTTTAACTTCTATCGGTTCGATCCCGGGAATCCTGCGCAAAATGGCAAGATGTTCAGCAAAGGAACCTTGTAGGGCTAATACGCCAACCTTTTCCATTTTACCAGCCTCTTTTGGCAAAGGTTTGCGCTTCTGAGATGGTAGCGATTTCTATGCCAGGCATTGCTTCGCCCAAATCTTCGGATACTTCAGCTACTACTTTCGGGTCGTTATAATAAGTAGTTGCCATGACGATGGCACGAGCACGTTTAGCAGGATTAGAACTGCGGAAAATACCAGAACCGACGAAAACACCTTCGCTGCCGAGTTTCATCATCAAAGCAGCATCTGCAGGAGTTGCAATGCCGCCTGCTGAGAAATTGACTACCGGCAGTTTGCCGTTTTTGGCAACACTTACGACCAATTCGTAAGGTGCGCCATTTTCTTTGGCAAAAGTCATGAGTTCTTCACTTGGCATATTGGACAATTGGCGAATCTGGGACATGATGGTGCGCATATGACGCACTGCTTCAACGACGTTGCCGGTACCGGCTTCGCCTTTGGTACGCATCATGGCAGCACCTTCGCCGATACGGCGTAAAGCTTCACCCAAGTTGCGGGCGCCGCAAACGAAAGGAATTTTGAATTGGTGTTTGTCCAGATGATACATGTCATCGGCGGGAGTCAATACTTCGCTTTCGTCGATGTAGTCTACCCCTAGGTCTTCCAGAATTTCAGCTTCGACAATATGTCCGATTCTGACTTTGGCCATAACCGGGATACTGACGGCTGCTTTGATTTCTTTGATCATTTTCGGGTCGCTCATGCGAGCGACGCCGCCTTCTTTACGAATGTCCGACGGAACACGTTCCAACGCCATGACGGCTACTGCACCAGCTTCTTCAGCAATCCTTGCTTCTTCTACGTTAGTAACGTCCATTATGACGCCGCCTTTAAGCATTTGGGCTAAATTCCTATTTAATATTGCACGATCTGTCATGTTGAATTCCTCCAAAAGTTTATTGTTTTTACAGTACACTATGCGATTAGAATACAATAAATCTGTCACAGATAAAAGCGTCAGTTTTGATAATTTTTAAGGGGGACAGTTTGCTGTAAAGACAAAGAAAAACGCAACGTTTCATAGAAACATTGCGTTAGAAAGAAACAACATGTTATTAATTGAATAGTGCTCTCAGATCCTGAGAGGCAATGATTTCTTCATTGGTTAATCCTCGAGCCTTCAGATTCGAAAGGGTGTCCAAGACAGCTTGCGCCCAAAAGCAGAGTGCGTACTCTTCAGTCGTAAACGGAGAATCCTCTGCAGTAACTTCATAAAGCAGATCAAGAAGACTTCTTTCACCTGCCAGCGACAAATAAATCAGAGTATTGCGGGTAGGCCCCCAGATGGCATCATCAGGCGCCATCATGAAAAGTGCTGTAACGGCTTCGTCGCCGCCCGATTCGTACTTCCATTCTGTGCCGCTGATATTTTCTGTCAGTAATTTGTTCAGTACGACCGCGTCGAATAAAGGAAGAAAGAGTTCCACACCTTTGCGGGTAGCGTCATCAATAACTTCACAGGCGCAAACGGCATTAAGCTTTTTTGAATCCGGATGCTTAGCCGTTTTCATAAACTTACATGTAATCATCGTGGTCCCTCCTTTGACAGTTAAAACAAATAGTTAACGGACAATCAGTATTAATTTGTCTATGATATTATTTGATTTCGACGGCTAGATAAAATATCCTTTTTATCTCTTTAAAATACTTTCCAATATTTCCTGAAAACGCACATCATCAGCAGAACTTCTTTTTTTAGGACCCTTTGTCCTGCCGCCGCCACGCCTCAATTTGGCCTTAACTTCACGTTCTTCCAATAAGAAATCCATTTTGTCGCTTTTATATTCAATCCCCGCAGGATTCAGGCAATAAGCATTTTTACTTAAGATCAGCGCAGCTAACCCCCAATCCTGGGTGACCACTAAATCACCGGGGCTTGTCATATTAAATATTTTCAAGTCTGCTGCCTGCGAATTGGTATCGACGCTTACATGCTGATTATTGTCGATATTATGGTCAAAGCTGGATATGGTATAAACATCAAGATGGTATTTTGCCGCTGCATTTTGACAGGTTTTCAAGACTTGTTTTGGGCAGGCATCGGCATCAATAATTATTCGCATGGTATCCTCTTTCGTTATTGCATTAAAAATGTCTGTTTTGTTATATTTTAACATATTAAGCACGATTTAGAATTAGTAGGTAGAGCAACCAATTGAGAATTCACAGAATTTTCAAAAATACCATGTCAATCGGTGCAGGTATCTTGCTTTTTTGTCGTAATAAAATGGAAAAACAGGATACGAAAAAAGGCAGTGAAGACTGCCAGTAAGGAGGAAAAAATGATGAGCAAGTATTTGGCCACCATAACCGCGCTACTGTTATTGGGTGCTTCGCCAATCGTTTACGCTCAGCATAGTCCACCGGCAGGACCGGAGGCTGCTCAAATAAAAATAATGCAAACGGTAGACGTTTTGTTGGCGGGAACTCAATGGCAGATCAAACCCTTGCAGCAAAACTCACAACAGCGGGAAGAGGAGCTGCCACCAAAACAGCCACCAAAACAACAGCAACAGCCGCAACAACCTCCGAAACAGGGGACATATCAGCAACCGCCGAAGCAACAACAGCAACCAAAGCAGCCG
>CAYRVN010000023.1:0-17143 GCA_964427675.1 uncultured Acidaminococcales bacterium | reverse complement strand
TAAGCCCCCATACGTCGAAAGTACTTGGCTGGAAGCGGCCTGGGAGGATAGATAGTTGCCGGTTAAAAATACACCATACCATTCGGTATGGTGTATTTTTTTTATATTGAGAAATTTCTATCCGAGCAGGCCTTCTCTTACCCGGTTCGCAGTTAGTTGTTCCTTTGGACCATTCCACACGCGACAATTTAGTGGAAGGTAGTAGAAGCGTCCTAGTCAGTTGCTTCTACTGCATAAGTTTGAAATATCAATCTTGGTGCTGCGCGCAAGCACTGGCAGTCGATTGGTTCAAACTTAACTCCCGTCACAACAAGCCTGCTCACTAGATAAGCGGACATAGCCTGAAAGGAAAACTTAGTTGTATGTTCTTTTGTGGCGCAGCGGTTCGAGCGTGTGAGAACGCCCTTGGTGTTGCTGCCGGTTGATTCGGTATGGTGTATTTGTTTTATATTGAGGACCTATTAGCCGAACAGGCCTTATCTTACCTGGTTCGCAGTTAATTGTTCCTCTGGACCATTCCACACGCGACAATTTAGTGGAAGGTAGTAGAAGCGTCCTAAGCGGTTGCTTCTACTGCATAAGTTTGAAATATCAATCTTAGTGCTGCGCGCAAGCGCTGGCAGTCGATTGGTTCAAACTTAACTCCCGTCACAACGAAGCTGCTTACTAGGTGATTAATGTTGTGGCCGGTTTGATTGAGACTTTACTTATCGTAGGGTCTTTTTCTTTTGCTTTTCCACGATAAAATACAAAAGTACAACAACAATACACAGAAAGCTAATTAATTATTAATATGTTGCAAAAATATTGACATTTTGAATACAATCATATATCATTGTTCACGTTGTTATATTCTTATTCACGTGGGAGGATTATGGTAAATATGACTAATTTCAGGTGGAAGGTAGCTTGGCTTATTTTTATCCTCAGTTTTGTTTCTTATATGGATCGTGTTAATCTCTCAGTAGCAACGCCGGTTATTATGAAGGAGTATGGCTTTGATAAGGTTGATATGGGGTTAATTCAGACCTTCTTCTTCGCTGGTTACGCGCTTATGCAGGTTCCAGGCGGTATGATGGCTGAAAAATTTGGTCATCGTATTACAGGTACATTAGCAGTTATCTGGTGGTCGGTGTTTACTGTTCTGACAGCTTGCGCTAAAGGGAAGTTAAGCTTTGCTGCAATTCGTTTCCTGTTTGGTATGGGTGAAGGTCCGGTTTACCCGGCTTTTGGCATAGCCATTTACCGTTGGTTTAATGTCAAGGAAAAGGGTAATGCCAGTTCTTTCCTTCTGACAGGCTCTTTCTTGGGACCGGTAATAGGACCAGCTGCGACTGTCGCTTTGCTGTCATTATTTGGTTGGCACATGGTTTTTATTCTTTTTGGTTTAGTTGGCTTTGTAATGGCCTATTTCTGGTATAAATATGTACCCGAGAATCCGGCTGACAGTCCTTATGTCAATAAAGAAGAACTTGCTTTCATTCAGGAAGGACGTGCCACTACTGATACAAAGAAAGAAGTGGCACCTTGGGGGAGGCTATTTCGTTCGACTCAGTTCTGGGCAATTGGTGTTCAGTATTTTATTACAGACTATGTAATGTTTGTGTTTTTATCCTGGCTGCCGTTATATTTAATGGAAGCGCATGGCTTTTCACTTGCTAAGATGGGTATGTGGGCAGCTTTACCATGGCTTACACTTATAATAGTGACTTTTGGTGCTGGCTATGTTTGTGACAAAGCTATCGCAGCAGGCGGTTCACAATATTGGATTCGCACTTTGTCGGGAGCGGCAGGCATAGTATTATGCTCAGTTTCTTTGTACATGGCAACTTTGACAGCGAATCCCATGTGGAATGTCATGTGGCTTTCCTTGTCTTTGGGATCACTAGGACTTACTTTTAATGCTTCTTGGGCTTGCGCTATCAATCTGGGTGGCAAGTTTGCCGGTTCTGTTTCCGGTTGGATGAATTTCTGGGGTAATATTGGTGGTGTGATAGCACCTACGTTGACTGCTTGGATTGCAACTGCTTATAGTTGGGATGCAGCACTTTGGGCAACAGCGTTTTCCGGTATAATTGGCGTTGTTGCCTGGATTTTTGTTAAACCTGACAAGCCAATTGTCTGATACTTGTCTTTCATCAAGAAATAAGCTATAATATTTGGAGTGGTTGAGGAAAACTCACCACTCCTATTTTCATAACAGACAGTTCGTAACCATCCTGTCTCTAAATAAAACTACGGGCGATACTGCTGACGGGCAGTGCTTAGTTGTTTATTTTAGAGGCCTTTAGGCCTCTTTTTATTATGTCTGTCGAAGTATCTGCAAAAGGGAGTAAAATATGTTTACCAAAGAATTTACTAAAACCAGGAAATTAACTATTTCCGCATTATGTATTGCTTTATATGTTGTAGTAATGATGTGCACGCAAAGTTTCGCTTTTGGCCAGTACCAGATTCGCATTGCAACTGCACTCTATGCTCTGAGTGCTATTTTCCCATTTTTGGTTGTGCCTTTTGGCCTTGCTAATTTTGTAAGTAATTCAATTATGGGTGGGTTGGGCCCATTGGACATGCTGGGAGGCGCTTTGGTTGGTTCAGCAACCAGCGCTGTAATAGTATGGTTAAAAAGTAAGAACTTGCCCAATTATTTAATTGTTGTGGCTATTACTTTGATTCCTGGCTTGGGAGTGCCTGTCTGGCTCTCTTTACTGCTTGGCATACCATACTGGTTATTAGCGTCTTCAATAATTTTAGGCCAGCTTGTTGCTGGAATTGTTGGTGCTGCTTTGGTGACTGCTTTAGAGAAGAAAGAAGTTTTAACGGAAGTAATTGATAAAAGGTAGGAGGCTAATATGGCTGGAAGAGACAAAAAAGATTTGGCAGGCGTTACGTTATTAGGCAATCAGAATACAAAGTACCCTATGGATTATGCTCCGGAAGTATTGGAATCTTTTCCAAACAAACATCCTGACAACGATTATTTTGTGAAATTCAACTGTCCGGAATTTACTAGTCTTTGTCCTATGACAGGGCAGCCAGATTTCGCCACAATATACATATCTTATGTGCCTGATGAAAAATTGGTAGAAAGCAAGGCACTGAAATTGTACTTATTTAGTTTCCGCAATCATGGTGACTTTCATGAAGACTGTGTAAATATTATCATGAAGGACCTGATTAAATTGCTGGAACCTAAATATATAGAAGTACTAGGTAAATTTACACCACGTGGTGGTTTAAGCATTGATCCTTACTGCAATCATGGGAAAAAAGGTACGGAATGGGAAGCAACAGCAAAAGAGCGTTTGCATTTTCATGATATGAATCCCGAAACCGTCTACTATCGTAAATAAAACATAAAAGCCACGTCAGAGTTTTTAGCAAACATTAGGCAGAAAAGCCGAGTGCTTGTTTTAAAAGCTGACGTGGTTTCTTGTTATATTTAAGAAATTTTGATTACCCTTCTCTTTTTTTGATTACTATGTTACAATAGGCATGTATTTAAAAATAAGGGGATTTTTGCATTTTGTGGGACTCAAAAAGTTCCGCGAGGGACAAAAGTCTAGTGCTTGGGGAGTTCAAATGGACAATATTATCAATTTACAGAAAAAAATTGTGCCTGAACTCAGCGAATTGTTGGTATTAAGATACCAAGTACTTCGCCAAGTAAGTCACGAATCACCTATTGGCAGAAGAGCACTAGCCAATCGTTTGGGCCTTAGTGAAAGAGTTTTGCGCGCACAGGTCGATTTTCTGAAGAACTGCGGTCTTTTGAATTTTTCACCTTTGGGGATGTACGTTACAGATGAAGGAGAAGAAATTCTTAAGGAACTTGCAGATTATGTACGTAAATTGCAGGATCTCTCATCTTTGGAAAATCTGCTTAGTGAGAAACTTAATATTGCCAGGGTGGTAATTATTCCTGGGGATTGTGACCAGGAGGATGTTGTAAAAAGAGAAATCGGACGAGCTGCAGCAGGCATACTTATCAATCTGCTTAGTGACGGCGAAGAGCATATCGTCGCAGTAAGTGGAGGAACTACAATGGCTGCTTTGGCTGCTAATGTCAGCGGTAGTGCACCGAAAACAGTTGTCGTTCCTGCTCGTGGTGGGCTCGGCGATAACGTTGAAGACCAAGCCAATACGATTGCTTCAGTTTTGGCGCGAAAATTTGGAGCAAGGTATAAACAGCTTTATGTACCGGATGGTGTCAGCGAAGAGATCCTGAACAGTATTTTGGCTGAAGACACAACAGTCAAATCGGTAGTTGAAATTATCAGAAATGCTGACATTCTTGTCCATGGCATGGGAAGAGCTGATACTATGGCAAGGCGCCGCGGTCTGGCACCGGATGTTTTACAGAAATTGGAAAACGAAGGCGCTGTTGGTGAAGCCATAGGCCAATATTGCAGCCTGGATGGTAAGGTTGTTTATGTTACAAATAACGCCGGTCTGATGGTCAACGATTTAATGCACATCAGGAAAGTAATAGGCATCGGCGGAGGCAAGTCAAAAGCTGCCGCGATCCTTGCAGTTATCAGGGCTTCACGACAGGATATCCTTATTACTGATGAAGCTGCGGCAAAGGATATAACCAAAATTATTACAGAAGAGCTTTAAAAATAGTGATTAATAAAAATACAGATATTTTCAAGGAGGTTTTTTATTATGGCAAATGTAGCAAAAGTTGGTATTAATGGGTTTGGAAGAATAGGTAGAAACGTATTTCGTGCAGCATTAAACAACCCGGAAATTGAAATTATAGCAGTTAATGACCTTACGGATGCGGCTACCATGGCACATCTCTTAAAATACGATTCTATTCATGGTACTTTTGATGCTGATGTGACTGTTGACGGTGATAATCTGGTAGTCAACGGCAAAAAAGTAAAAGTATTGGCACAGACTGATCCTGCAAAACTCCCTTGGGGAGAGCTTGGCGTAGATATTGTTGTTGAATCTACAGGTCGTTTTACTGTTGGCGAAAAAGCTAAAGCACACATTGACGGTGGCGCTAAAAAGGTTATCATTTCTGCACCTGCTAAGGGCGAAGATATCACTATCGTTATGGGTGTTAATGAAGCTAAATATGATACTGCAAAACATAACATTGTTTCTAATGCATCCTGCACAACCAACTGTCTTGCACCTTTCACCAAAGTATTGCTGGAAAATTTTGGCATTGAAAGCGGCTTGATGACCACAGTTCACTCCTATACAAATGACCAGAGAATTCTTGATTTGCCACATAGCGATTTACGTCGTGCGCGTGCTGCTGCTATGTCAATAATTCCTACTACAACAGGCGCTGCTAAAGCGGTTGCCCTCGTACTTCCTGAATTAAAAGGAAAAATGAATGGCTTTGCTATGCGTGTTCCTACACCAAATGTTTCTATCACTGATTTGACCGTTGTGCTCAGCAAGGATACCACTGAAAAAGAAATTAATGAAGCACTGAAGAAAGCTGCAGAAGGTGAATTAAAAGGAATCATGGGCTACAATGAATTGCCTTTGGTTTCCAAAGATTATAATGGCTGTCCACTCAGCTCAATTGTTGATGGACTTTCTACTATGATGGTTGGCCCAAGAATGGCAAAAGTTGTTGCCTGGTACGATAATGAATGGGGTTATTCCAATAGAGTCGTTGATCTGGCTATTTACATGGCCAAAAAAGGTTTGTAATAGTCGAAAGAGAGGTTCTGTTTGATGGATAAGAAAACCTTATGGGATTTGGACGTTGAAGGCCGCAAGGTCCTCGTTCGTGTAGATTATAATGTTCCAATGGATGAGAACGGCAAAATAACGGACGATACCCGTATACGTGCTTCTTTAGATACTATAAAATATTTGCTGGCCAACAAAGCAGCGGTAATTCTGATGGCACATCTAGGCCGTCCTAAGGGAACGATTAATAAAAAATACAGCCTGCAGCCCGTAGCAGCTTATTTGGCCGAACTTCTGTGTGTGCATGTAAAATTTGCAGGCGACTGTGTAGGCCCTGAAGCAGAAGCTGCTGCAGAAAAACTTGTTTCAGGCGAAATATTAATGCTGGAAAATCTGCGTTTTCATTCGGAAGAAGAAAAAAATGATATGTCTTTTGCCGAACAGTTGGCATCTTTAGCTGATTTGTATGTGAATGATGGTTTTGGCGTCTCTCACAGAGCACATGCCTCTGTGGAAGGCGTTACACACTTTTTGCCGTCGGCAGCAGGCTTTTTGCTGGAAAAAGAAATTCGCTATGTTGGGCAGGCTGTTGAAAATCCATTGCACCCATTTGTTGCCATCATTGGCGGGGCAAAGGTATCAGACAAAATAGGCGTAATTGATAACCTGCTTGATAAGGTAGATGCACTGCTGATTGGCGGTGGTATGGCCAATACATTTTTAGCCGCTAAAGGCTATAAAATCGGCAAATCACTTGTTGAAGCAGATAAAATCGATTTAGCTAAAGAACTGTTGGTCAAAGCAGAAAAGAAAAACGTTAAACTCTATTTGCCAGTTGACCTTGTTATGTCAGAAGCATTTGCTGCTGATGCGAAAAACAAGGCGCAAGACATTGAAAACCTGGATCAAAGCTGCATGGCCCTCGATATCGGCCCTAAAACAGCTGAACTTTACGCTGAAGCCCTGAAAAACGCGAAAATGATAGTCTGGAATGGACCTATGGGTGTTTTTGAGATGGATGCCTTCTGCAAAGGAACGGAAGCGGTTGCCAAGGCTGTCGCTGCTAACAGAGGTGTAACAATTGTCGGTGGCGGTGATTCTGTCGCAGCTATTGATAAGTTAGGACTTGAAAAAAAGATAAGACACATTTCAACTGGCGGCGGAGCTTCGCTGGAATACTTGCAGGGCTTGGTTTTGCCAGGCATTGCGGCTCTTGACGATATACGCAGGCCAATGGTAGCTGGTAACTGGAAAATGCACAAGAACGTTAGTGAAAGTATCGCTTTGGCAGAAGATATCGTAGCTGAAACTAATGGTACTTTAAATGAAGTAGTTATTTTTCCTCCTTTTACTTCACTGGAGAGTGTAGCTGACGCGATTGATGGCAAACATGTCGGTTATGGGGCACAAGATTTGCACTGGGAAGACCAGGGCGCTTTTACTGGTGCAGTATCAGGCACTATGATAGCTGATATTTGCTGCGAGTATGTAATTGTTGGCCATTCCGAACGCAGAACGATGTTTGGAGACAATGAGGTCGCTGTAGCTAAGAAAGTAGCAGCAACTTTCAGAAACGGCATGAAACCGCTTTTGTGTGTAGGTGAAAATGCTAAGGAACGTACCGAAGGTAAAACGGCACGCAAAATAAGCATGCAGATTAATAATGCTTTTAAAGGCTTGCAGGCAGAGCAGGCAAAAGAGGTTGTTGTTGCGTATGAGCCGCTTTGGGCTATTGGTAGCGGGCAAGCAGCAACTGCTAAAGACGCACAGGAAGTATGCCATTTGATTCGTGAAAAATTAACCAAAATGTTTGGCGAAAAAATTTCACGCCAGGTGCGTATTCTCTATGGTGGCAGCGTTAACCAGAATAATGCCGGTACTTTTAAAATCAGCGGTATTGATGGCGTGCTCGTTGGTGGGGCAAGTCTTAACGCCCAAGCCTTTTCTTCCATAGTCAGAAGTTTTTAGAAGGAGCAAATTAACATATGACTAAAAAACCGGTCATGTTGATGATTCTTGACGGCTGGGGCATAGCACCAGATTCTCCTGCTAATGCCGCAACTAGGGCAAGGACGCCAAATTTGACGAAACTGTTTGCAACATGTCCGCATACAGAACTTATTTGCTCAGGTGAAGCTGTTGGTTTGCCTGATGGGCAAATGGGCAATTCTGAGGTAGGACATCTGAATATTGGTTCCGGCAGAATCGTTTATCAGGAATTGACTCGTATTTCCAAGGCAATTAAGGATGGCAATTTCTTCAGGAATCCGGTGCTGACGGCCGCTATGAAGGCAGCAAAGGAGAAAAACTCCTCCTTACATCTTATGGGCTTGCTTTCTGACGGTGGTGTTCATAGTCACTTAGAGCATTTGCTGGCTCTTCTTCGTTTGGCCGCAGAACAAGGTCTCGAGGATGTCTATATTCATGCTTTCCTGGATGGACGTGATGTGGGGCCTAAAACGGCATTATGTTATGTTGAAGAACTGGAAAAGGCCATGAAGGATATAGAGGTTGGACGCATTGCTACCGTTTCCGGTCGTTATTATGCTATGGATAGGGATAAACGCTGGGAACGTTTGGAAAAAGCTTATAAAGCAATTTTCCTGCACGAGGGCAAAAAAGCTGCTAGTGCAGCTCAAGGGATACAAGCTTCTTATGATGCCGGTATAAACGACGAATTCGTGGAGCCATTTATTGTAGCTGATGATGCAAAGGCCTGCATTAAAGAGAATGATGAAGTTATTTTCTTTAATTTCAGACCGGATAGAGCAAGGCAGATTACAAGGGCATTTGTCGATAAGGGTTTCTCCTTTTTCCCAAGACCATTTGTTTTGTCTCCTGAAGCTTTTGTCTGCATGACTCAATACGATGAGACAATTGATGCCCGGGTTGCTTATCCGCCGACACCGCTAAAAAATACGTTGGGTGAGGTTTTGGCAAAGGCAGGGTTGCGTCAGCTGCGTATTGCTGAAACGGAAAAATATGCTCATGTAACATTTTTCTTCAACGGCGGAGAAGAAGTTCCTAACCCGTTAGAAGACAGGATACTCGTTCCTTCACCTAAGGTTGCTACGTATGATTTGCAGCCTGAAATGAGCGCTTATCAGGTAACTGAGAAACTGTTGGAGGCAATTGATAAAGATATTTATGATGTAGTTATCCTCAACTTCGCCAATCCGGATATGGTTGGCCATACCGGGATTTTCAACGCCGCAGTAAAAGCTATGGAAACTATTGATGATGTTGTGGGACGCATTACCAAGAAAATAACTGATATAGGCGGTATCGTTTGTATTACTGCTGACCATGGCAATCTGGAGAAAATGGAAGATGAAAGCAGCAACGAGCCTTGTACGGCGCATACGACCAACAAAGTGCCATTTCTGCTGGTTGGCGATAAGCAGGAGAGAAATCTGCGCACAGGTATTTTGGCCGATATCGCACCGACCCTTTTAGAATTGCTTGCTTTAAAGCAGCCGGAAGAAATGACCGGCCGCAGTTTATTAATAAAATAAATTTACGAGGTGAATTAAAATGGCACTTATTTCCGCCGTTTATGCAAGAGAAATCCTGGATTCCCGTGGCAATCCAACAGTTGAAGTTGAAGTATGGCTGGATGACGGTTCTATGGGAAGAGCAGCTGTTCCTTCAGGCGCATCTACCGGGGCCTATGAAGCCGTTGAATTGAGAGACGGTGACAAAGAGCGCTATATGGGCAAAGGTGTGTCCAAAGCAGTTGACAATGTCAATGATATCATCGCTGAAGCATTAATCGGTCTTGATCCTATCAGACAAGTTGAAATAGACAACATGCTGATCAGGCTTGACGGTACGCCTAATAAAGGAAATCTCGGTGCTAACGCTATTCTCGGCGTGTCTATGGCAGTAGCAAAGGCAGCTGCAGCATCTGTTGATGTTCCGCTTTATATGTATCTTGGCGGCGTTAACGCCAAAGAACTGCCTGTACCTATGATGAACATCTTAAATGGCGGTGCTCATGCCGATAATAACGTTGACATTCAAGAGTTTATGGCAATGCCTGTTGGTGCTCCCAGCTTCAGCGAAGCATTACGCATGAATACTGAGATTTATCATAATTTGAAAGCAGTTTTGAAAGAACGTGGACTTTCAACAGCTATTGGCGATGAAGGCGGTTTTGCTCCAAACCTTTCTTCTAACGAAGAAGCAATTGAAGTTATCGTGGCTGCTATTAAAAAAGCTGGCTACAAGCCTGGTGAAGATGTAGCTATCGCCCTTGATATAGCTGCCAGTGAAATTTACAAAAATGGCAAATATAATTTAGCTGGTGAAGGAGTTGTTAAGACATCCGCACAAATGGTTGATTATTATGCCGCTCTTTGCGAAAAATATCCTATCGTGTCTATCGAAGATGGCCTAGATGAGGATGACTGGAAAGGCTGGGCTCTTTTAACCAAAAAACTTGGCGACAAGGTGCAATTGGTCGGCGATGATTTGTTTGTGACGAATTCTGAACGTCTGAGCCGCGGCATCAACGAAGGTGTTGCCAATTCCATTCTTATCAAAGTAAATCAGATCGGCACCCTGACTGAAACTTTCACTACAATTGAAATGGCTAAACGTGCAGGTTATACCTGTGTAATTTCTCACCGCAGCGGTGAAACCGAAGATACTACTCTGGCTGACATTGCAGTAGCTGTTAATGCTGGTCAGATTAAAACCGGCGCACCGGCACGTACTGACCGCGTTGCTAAGTATAACCAATTACTGCGTATCGAAGAAGATTTGGCCAGTGCAGCACAATATAACGGGAAAAAAGTATTCTATAATCTCAAAAATTTGAAATAATATTTTGAAAAAACAGAGCTGGCTATGGCCAGCTCTGTTTTTAATGTGGTAAAATAAACATTAGTGATATTATTCAAAATAAGCTTTTAATTGTACCTGAGTTTCCTTTGTGGTAAAATATCATGGTACAAACTGTAGAGGAGGTATAATTGTGTACGAAACGATTTTAATGGTACTGGAGGTTCTCGTCAGCCTGGCTTTGATTGCTGTAGTTCTCATGCAATCAGGTAAAAGTGCTGGCTTGTCAGGTTCTATCGGCGGCGGTGGTGAAACTTTCTTCGGCGGTAAGAGCAATGACATGGATGCAATGCTTGCAAAAGTCACAATTGTTTTAGGTATTATCTTTGGCGTTTTGACTTTGCTCATTGCTAAAATTTCCTAATGAATGCTTCATCATTAGGTGTAAGAGTCCTGTGTACCAAAAAAATATAATAATGATATTTTGAAAGGGGTATAGGTCTTGAGTAATTATCTGATGTTGTCTATGATTACTGGTTTGCTTGCTTTAGCAGTAGCTTACATGCTGACTGCCGGTATTGCAAAATCCAGCGCGGGTAACGCTCGCATGCAGGAAATAGCAGGGTATATTCATGAAGGGGCAATGGCTTTTTTGTACAGGGAGTATAAGTATCTTGCTGTCTTTATAGTTGTTGTAGCAGTTCTGATTTCCGCATTCTTACAGGTTTCTACAGCCATTTGTTTTGTGTCAGGTGCTATTTTCTCTATTCTTACTGGTTACTTTGGTATGATTGCAGCTACTAAGGCTAATGTGCGTACAGCTGAAGCCGCTCGCAGTGGTATAGCAGCCGCATTAAAAATCGCCTTTTCTGGCGGTGCAGTAATGGGTCTTGGTGTCGTAGGCCTCGGAGTTCTCGGCCTCTCCGCTTGTTATTTTATATTTGATCAAAACATAGATATTGTTACCGGCTTTGGTTTGGGAGCAAGTTCTATAGCTTTGTTTGCTCGTGTTGGCGGCGGTATTTATACCAAAGCTGCTGACGTTGGCGCCGACCTTGTTGGTAAGGTTGAAGCCGGTATTCCGGAAGATGACCCGCGTAACCCTGCCGTTATTGCCGATAACGTAGGTGATAACGTTGGTGACGTAGCCGGCATGGGTGCTGACCTTTTCGAGTCTTATGTTGGTGCTATTATTTCAGCTCTGACTTTGGGTGCAGTTATCTTTAAGAACGGCGAAGGCATTGAGTTTGTTTTCATGCTTACCATTGCTGGTATCATCGCCTCTATTATTGGTGTCATTTATGCACGCAGCAGTAATTCTGAGAATCCTCAGGCTGCTTTGAACAACGGTACATATGTTGCCGGTGTTCTGGTAATAATCGCTGCAGGTGTATTAAGTAATTCAATATTCGGTAATCTGAATGCTTTCTATGCTATTATTTCCGGCCTTATCGTTGGTATGATTATCGGCAAAATTACCGAAATTTATACTTCCGCTGATTATGCTTCTGTACAGAAGATTGCGAAACAGTCTGAGACAGGACCGGCTACTACGATTATTTCTGGCCTTGCTGTTGGTATGTATTCAACATTTTTCCCTGTAATATTCATTTGTATCGGCGTTCTGATTGCTTTCTTTGTAATGGGTGGAGCAACTAACTCCGATATGGGTATTTTCGGTATTTCTTTGGCAGCAGTAGGTATGCTTTCCACTACAGGCTTAACTGTTGCGGTCGATGCTTATGGCCCGATTTCGGACAATGCCGGCGGTATTGCAGAAATGTCTGAACTTCCACACGAAGTTCGTGAAATAACTGACAAGCTTGACTCTGTAGGTAACACAACTGCCGCTATCGGCAAAGGTTTTGCAATCGGCTCCGCAGCCTTGACTGCGTTAGCACTGTTCTCCGCTTATGCACAAACAGTTGATCTTAAAGCTATGGACTTGCTGAATCCTGTTACCTTGGTCGGTCTGTTTGTTGGTGCAACACTCCCATTTGTATTTGGCGCGATGACCATGGAATCTGTTGGTAAGGCTGCCTTCGAGATGATTGAAGAGGTGCGTCACCAGTTCCGTACTATTCCTGGTCTGCTCGAAGGTACAGGCAAAGCAGATTACCGTCGCTGCGTAGATATTTCTACCGCTGCTGCTCTTCACGAAATGATGTTGCCTGGTATATTGGCAATTGTTTCACCGCTGTTGATGGGAATGTTGTTCGGTGTTGAAGCTCTCGGCGGCATGATCGCCGGCGCAGTTGCTTCCGGTGTTCTTGTAGCTATTTTGATGGCTAACGCTGGTGGTGCTTGGGATAACGCCAAAAAGTATATTGAAACCGGTGCTCATGGCGGCAAAGGCAGTGATGCCCACAAGGCTGCTGTTACTGGCGATACTGTAGGCGATCCGTTCAAGGATACTTCCGGTCCTGCAATGAACATTCTGATAAAATTAATGACTATCGTGTCCCTGGTATTTGCTCCGTTGCTTGCGAAGTACGGCGGCATCCTACTGGGCTGCATGAAATAGTAATGTTACCAAAGCCACATCGAAAGATGTGGCTTTTTTGTTGTCTTTAGGGTTATGAGTTTTGTAGAAGCGGTAAAAATGCTATAATAGAATAAACTATGACACCGGAGGTAGCTAATCGTTGACAGTTATAGAGGGCGCAGAGCAATATTTTTGGCAAAAGGGTAAAAAAGGTGTGCTGCTGATTCACGGCTATACAGGCTCTCCAGCTGAACTAAAATTGCTGGGAGAATATTTGAACAAAAATGGTTATTCGGTTTTTGGTGTACGCTTACCTGGACATGGTACGACGCCAGAAGAATTAAATAAAACGAGCTGGCCCCTGTGGTATGATGCTGTCAAAAAAGCTTATGAAGAGTTAACAGCGTGTTGCAGCGAGATATCGGTTATTGGACTGTCAATGGGCGGGCTGCTGGCGATGAAATTGGCTGCGGAACAGCCAGTAAAAAAGGCAGTTTTTTTGGCCACTCCAATTTATGTCTATGACAAGAGAGCGCACTTCGTGCGTTTTGCCAAGTTTTTCAAAAAATGGGTAAAGAAGAAAAGCCGCAACTATCGTGTTGATCAAAAATATAACATAGCCTATGATGTAATGCCTTTGAAAGCTTTGGACAGCTTAATGAAATTAATTGACCACTGTGTGAACAAAGTTTTACCGGCAATCACAGTGCCCTGCTTGATTATGCAATCAAAGCAGGAGCATACGGTGCGTCCTGAAAGCGCTGAACTAATTTATGAAACAATACCGGCTAAAGACAAAAAACTGGTCTGGGTTGAAAATGGCGGACATATCTTGACTCTAGGCGATAATCGTGATGAAGTTTTTGAGAAAATTTTAAGTTTTTTAGAGGAGTAATAAAATGACGGAAGCAAAGGAATATACATGGTGCTTTGCCTGCGGCAAAGCTAATCCTATTGGCTTAAAGCTGGAATTTGATCGTACGGATGAGGAATGCAGTACGACTTTTGTACCACAGCGTGAGCATCAAAGCTACGACGGCAGAATGCATGGCGGTTTGATCAGTACTTTGCTTGATGAAGTTATGGGAAATTATTTGTACATTACAACCGGCAAACCCGCCTACACTGCAAAAATAGAAGTGCGTTTTCGCCAGCCGGTCTTTATTGGCGAAAAAATTAAAGCTGTCGCACGGTTAAAACGTAAAAAAGGCCGCCTTGTTGAAATGACGGCTCAAATTATAAAGGAAGACGGAGTTTTGGCTGCTGAAGCCGAAGCCAAAATGATGTGTGAAGGTGACTTATGAAGAACATTGAGGTTAAAGGTGCGATCCTGGAATTTATGCGAAGAAAGTGTTATGCACCGCTGAACGCTGAGGCACTGATTGCAGAAATCCCTATTGAAGGTCCACAACTGAGCGAGTTTTGGAAAAGCCTGCTGGAACTGGAAGCTAATGGTGAAATCATCAAAACCAGATTCGCAACCTTTGGCTTGCCAGAAAAAATGGGCCTCGTTGCAGGGCGTTTTCAGCTGACCAGCAAAGGTTTTGGTTTTGTCATACCCGATAATAAGGGTGAGGGTCCTGATGTCTTTATTCCGCCACGTGCGCTAAATGGTGCTATGAATAACGACAGGGTCATGGCGCGTGTCGAATCACGTGTCGGCGGCAAGAAGCCTGAAGGTGAAATAATCAGGATTATTACGAGGGCTAATAACAAAGTTGTTGGTGTTTTCATTAAGTCAGGCGATTTTGGTTTTGTCGTACCAGATGATAAACGTATAGGACAGGATATTTATATAGCACGTAAAAATTTTGGCGGTGCCAAACCAAACCAAAAAGTTGTTGTTGAAGTAACTACGTGGCCGGAAGAACGTAAGAGCGCGGAAGGTAAGATTATTGAAATTCTTGGTAATCTCGGTGATGTAGGGCTGGAGATTCTTTCCATCATTAAACAGAATGACTTGCCGCTGGAGTTTCCGGAAGCAGTTATCAACGCATCTAAGCGTGTGCCAAAGACTATCAAAGAAACGGATTTGAGGGGCAGACGTGATGTACGATCTTTCCCGCTTGTTACGATTGATGGCGAAGATGCCAAGGACCTTGACGATGCTGTTTATGTGCGTCGACAGGGCGAAGACTTTTTGCTCGGAGTTTATATTGCCGATGTCAGTCATTATGTGAAGGAAAATGCTATTTTAGACCAAGAAGCAAGAGAACGCGGAACCAGCGTTTATTTGGTAGACCGCGTTATCCCTATGCTGCCGGAACGTTTATCAAACGGTATCTGTAGCTTAAATGCCGGCGAAGACAGATTGGCAATGTCCTGTGAAATGTTGATAGACCGTAAAGGCCGGGTTAAGGCCTATGAAATATTCCCAAGTGTAATCCGCGTTCTGCATAGACTTAACTATCGGGAAGTACGTGAAATTCTTGTTAACAAAGACGCCGACTTGATCGATAAATATGCCAACGTTGTCCCCATGCTGGAAGAAATGGAAGAACTGTGCTTGTTGCTGCGTAATAAGCGAATGCTGCGTGGCGCGATTGATTTTGACATTCCGGAGCAAAAGGTACTGCTGGACGAAGAAGGACGCCCAAGGGAAATAGTGCAGCGCGTGCGTAGTATTTCTGAATCTATCATTGAGGAGTTCATGCTTTCCGCTAATGAAACTGTTGCTCGTCATATGAGCAATCAGGAATGGCCTTTTGTTTATCGCGTACATGACATACCGAATGAAGACAAAATGATGGATTTAGCTAAACTTTTGAATAACTTCAATGTTAAATTGCCAATAACTGATGAAATCAAACCTGTTGAGATTCAGAAGGCTTTAAAACAAATGGAAGGACGGCCGGAAGAACGCCTTGTTTCTACCGTAGCCCTGCGTTCGCTTAAACAGGCAGTATATCAGGTAGATAATGTCGGACATTTTGGTTTGGCTGCTGAATATTATACTCACTTCACTTCGCCAATCAGGCGTTATCCGGATCTGATCGTACACCGTTTGCTGCGTGAATGGATGCATAATCCTGAGTTATCTGCGAAGCAAAGAGATAAGCTGGAAATTGATCTTGATGAAATTTCGACCCATTCTTCTATTCGCGAGCGAGCTGCGGCAGATGCCGAGAGAGCAACCGTTGATCTTAAAATGGCTGAATATATGGCTGGGCATATTGGCGAGGAGTTCGAAGGAACTATTTCGGGTGTGACTGCTTTCGGTATGTTTGTCGAATTGGCAAATGGCGTTGAAGGATTGGTACATGTTTCCAGTCTGACCGATGATTATTACGAATTCCAGGAGCAGCAATATTCGTTGATTGGTGAACACACACGTAAGGTCTATCGACTTGGTGATAAAGTTACGATCGAAGTGCTGCAGGTAAATATTGCCGAGCACAATATAGATTTCATCATGGCTGGACAATCTGCTGCAATGCGCGACCACTTGAGAGCACAGCTCCTTGGACGCAGGGAAGGACCTTCACAACAAAGAGGTTCAAAAGGTGGTACTGCAAGTTTTTCTGCTAAAAAAGCAGCTGACCGCAAAAAAGGTAAAGAAAGCCGTAGCAAAGAAACAAAAGGTGCTGCCGGCAGAAAGTTTGACAAAAGCAAACGCAAAAAGAAAAAATAACGATATGCTGATTTCTATAAATAATATTTAATACAAGGTGGTGCGAAAGTTGGCACAACAAGGAATAAAAATTGCAGCAGAAAATAGGAAAGCGCGCCACGACTATTCTATTCATGAAACCTTTGAAGCAGGAATTGAACTGGTAGGCACGGAGGTAAAATCCCTGCGAGCCGGCAAGGCAAACCTCAAGGATGCCTATGCGCAAATAACCAAAACAGCGGAGGTTTATGTTTATAACCTCCATATCAGTCCCTATGAGCAGGGTAATCAGTTCAATCATGAACCGCTCAGGCCAAGACGATTACTGTTGCACAGGGCAGAAATACGCCGTCTGATTGGCAAAGTAAAAGAAAAGGGCTATGCATTGATTCCTCTGAAACTTTATTTTACGCATGGTTTGGTCAAAATGGAATTGGCTTTGGCTACCGGCAAAAAGCTCTATGATAAGCGCCAGTCAATGGCAGAAAAAGACGCCAAACGTGAAATGGACAGAACGCTGAAAGAACGCAACAGATAAATAGGAGGATATGCATGAAGTATGAATTTGGCGACGAACGCGCCAAGAGAAAAAAGCGTAA
>CAYRVN010000022.1:0-17666 GCA_964427675.1 uncultured Acidaminococcales bacterium | reverse complement strand
GTTTCGCTATCCGCGAAGGCGGCCGTACCGTTGGTGCAGGCGTTGTTGCTGCTATTGAAGAGAAATAATTAATCTATTAGATCCCTATGAGGGGCTAAAGTTCGCCCCTCATATTGTTATGTTTGTATGGTCCTGCGATGATGTGAGAGGTTGCTTGCCTGTTAGACAGGGAGATTTTCACGGAGTATGTCCGTTCTCAGAAACTGGGCGAATTAGGAGGAAAAATTAAATGGAAAAGAGTCAAAAAATCAGAATACGCTTAAAAGCGTATGACCACAAAGCACTTGACCAAAGTGCTGCAAAGATAGTTGATACAGCGAAACGCACTGGTGCACAAGTTTCCGGTCCTATCCCACTCCCAACTGAAAAAAATATCTATACGATTCTACGTTCCCCTCATGTAAACAAGGATTCCCGTGAACAATTTGAAATGCGTACACACAAAAGACTTGTAGACATTTTGGAACCAACCGCAAAAACAGTAGATGCTTTGATGCGTCTTGATCTGCCGGCTGGTGTAGACATCGAGATTAAACTGTAAGGAGGAGGTGCGATAATGGCTAAAGGAATCTTAGGCAAAAAAATAGGTATGACCCAAATTTTTGAAGCTGATGGTAAGATGATTCCGGTAACTGTGGTAGAAGCCGGTCCTTGCTTAGTAATTCAAAATAAAACCGAAGAGACGGATGGATATAACGCTGTTCAACTCGGATTTGGCGAATTGAAAGAAAAACATACTAGCAAACCAATGAAAGGTCACTTTGACAAAGCTGGTATTACACCGGTTAAGTTTGTTAGAGAATTGCGTTTGTCTGCTCCTTCTGAATATACAGTCGGACAAAAAATCAGCGCCGACATCTTCACCGCAGGTGAACTGATCGATGCAACAGGTATTTCCCGCGGTAAAGGTTTTGCAGGTACGATTAAGCGCCACAACTTCTCTCGCGGACCAATGGCACACGGTTCTAAGTCTCATCGTGAACCAGGTTCTATGGGACCAATGCATTCCGGCCCTGGCGGTAGAGTAATCAAAGGCAAAAAATTGCCTGGCCGTATGGGTAATGCAAAAGTAACCGTACAACGTTTGACCGTTGCGAAGGTTGATACAGACCGCAATCTTATTTTGGTTAAAGGCTCTATCCCAGGAGCGGCTGGTTCTTTTGTTGTATTGAGAGAAACAGTTAAACCAGGTAAGTAAGAGCAAGCGAAAGAAAGGAGGATGCTTAAATGCCGAAGTTATCAGTATATAATATTGCCGGTGAAAAAACTGGTGAAGAAATAGAATTAATGGACTACGTTTTTGGCGTAGAAATGAATGAAGCTGTAGTTCATCAAGCTGTTGTCATGCAACAAGCTAACGAACGTCTTGGTACTCATGCTACAAAAACTCGTGGTTTAGTACGCGGCGGTGGTCGTAAACCTTGGAAACAAAAAGGTACCGGTCACGCACGTTCTGGTTCAATCCGTTCCCCATTGTGGGTTGGCGGTGGTACCGTTTTCGGACCACAACCACGCAGCCATGCAAAAAGCATGCCGCGTAAAGCTCGCAGACTTGCTATTCGTTGCGCATTGTCCGCTAAGGTCGCTGCTGGCGAATTAGTAATTGTGGAGGGACTGACCTTCGAAGCACCAAAAACAAAGAGCGTTGTTACAATGCTGAATAGTTTTGAAGCTGCTGATAAAAAAGCTCTTATTATTACAGAGGGCATTGATGAAAATGTAGAGAAATCTTCCCGCAACCTGCCGAAAGTAAAAGCTCTTTCTAATGGCTGCCTGAATGTTTTTGACTTGCTTCATCACAACAAAGTATTTCTTGCTAAAGATGCAGTAGCAAAAATTGAGGAGGTGCTCGCATAATGGCTGCTAACCCTCGCGATATTTTACTTCGTCCGCTCATCACAGAAAAAACTTCTGCAATGATGCAAGACAATAAATATACTTTTAAAGTAGCTCTTGGCGCCA
Organism: uncultured Acidaminococcales bacterium; assembly: GCA_964427675.1. Lineage (GTDB taxonomy): Bacteria > Bacillota > Negativicutes > Acidaminococcales > Acidaminococcaceae > RZYP01. The sequence continues at coordinate 15,704 of CAYRVN010000022.1, read as the reverse complement.
ACAAAGTTGAAATTCGCCAAGCTGTTGAAGAAATTTTCAAAGTTAAAGTTGTTAATGTTAACACCATTCGCGTATTTGGTAAAACCAAAAGAATGGGCAAAAACATTGGCAGACGTTCTGATTACAAAAAAGCAATCGTAAAACTTGCTGAAGGTCAGACAATTCCAATTTTCGAAGGAATGTAATTTTCGTACTAAGGAGGTAAAAAAATGGCTATTAAAAGCTTTAATCCGTATTCTCCTTCGAGACGCTTTATCACAGTGTCAGCCTTCGAAGAGATTACTGCAAGCAAGCCGCATCGTCCGCTTGTAGAAAAACTACAAAAACATGCAGGCCGTAACAATACAGGTAAAATGACTGTTCGTCATCAAGGCGGCGGACATAAAAGACAATATCGTATTATTGATTTCAAACGCACTAAAGATGCCATTCCTGCAAAAGTAGCTACGATTGAATACGATCCAAACCGTAACGCACGTATCGCTCTTTTGAATTATGTTGATGGTGAAAAACGTTATATCCTGGCACCTCTTGACCTTAAAGTTGGTGATACAGTAGTAAGTGGTCCAGATTCCGATATCAAAATCGGTAACTGCCTGCCGCTGAAAAATATCCCACTTGGTACTCAGGTTCATAATGTTGAGCTGAAAATCGGTAAAGGTGGCCAATTGGTTCGCTCTGCTGGTACTTCCGCACAATTGATGGCTAAAGAAGGCGACTATGCCCTTCTGCGTATGCCTTCCGGTGAAATCCGCAAGGTTCACATCAACTGTCGTGCTACTATCGGCCAAGTTGGTAATATCGATGCTGAAAATATCACTATCGGTAAAGCAGGTCGTTCTCGTTGGCTCGGTATTCGCCCGGCAAACCGCGGCGTTGTTATGAATCCTAACGACCATCCACATGGTGGTGGTGAAGGTCATTCTCCTGTTGGTCGTAAACGTCCTGTTACTCCTTGGGGTAAATGTGCATTTGGTACTCGTACCCGTAAGGTTAAAAAAGCTTCTTCTAAATTAATCGTAAAACGTAGAACGAAATAACAGGATAAAGAAAGGAGGCCAACATAGTGTCCAGATCAGTTAAAAAAGGACCTTATGTCCACCCAAGTCTTCAGAAAAAAATTGAAGCGCTTAATGCTGCTAGCGATAAAAAAGTCGTAAAAACCTGGTCTCGTAGTTCTACTATTCTTCCAGATTTCCTGGGTCACACAATTGCCGTTCATGACGGACGCAAACATGTACCAGTGTTCATTACGGAAGACATGGTAGGTCACAAGCTCGGTGAGTTTGCTCCTACGCGTACTTACAAAGGCCATGCCGATAAAACGACTTCGTTAAAATAAGGGGAAAGGGGGCACATACACGATGGAAGCTAAAGCTATTGCTAGATATGTTCGTATTGCGCCGCGCAAATTGCGTATCGTAATTGACCTTATCCGCGGGAAATCTGTGGGTGAAGCATTCGCGATCCTCAAACATACCCCGAAGGTTGGTTCTGAGGTTATCGAAAAAGTGTTGCATTCCGCAGTTGCTAATGCAGAACATAATTATGATATGAACGTCGACAACCTTATCGTATCGAGTGCGTTTGTTGATCAAGGTCCGACATTGAAAAGAATCCACCCACGTTCTCGTGGACAGGCATTCAAAATTTTAAAACGTTCCAGTCATGTTACCGTTGCGGTAGCAGAAAAATAATATCCCGAAAAGAAGGAGGGAAACGATAGTGGGTCAAAAAGTACATCCACATGGTCTTCGCGTTGGTGTAATCAAAACTTGGGATTCCAAATGGTTCGCTGACAAAGATTATGAGAAATTTTTATTGGAAGACATTAAAATTCGTGAGTTCATCAAAGAAAAATTATTCTTGTCGGGAATTTCCCGTGTTGAAATAGAACGTGCTTCTAACAGAGCTCGCATTTCTATTCATACTGCTAAACCGGGCATGGTTATTGGCCGTCAGGGCAGCAACATCGAATTATTGAAAAACGACTTGAAAAAAATGACCGACAGTGTTATCGACATTAATATCATTGAGGTGAAAACCCCTGATATGGACGCAACCCTGGTTGCAGAAAACATTGCCAATCAATTGGAACGCCGCATAGCTTTCCGCCGTGCAATGAAACAATGCGTTGGTCGTACAATGCGCATGGGCGCAAAAGGAATTAAAGTTCAAGTAGGCGGCCGTCTCGGCGGTGCTGAAATTGCCCGTAGCGAAAGCTATCGCGAAGGCAGCATTCCTCTTCACACCTTGCGTGCTGACATTGATTACGGAACTGCTGAAGCTCATACAACTTATGGCCGTATCGGCGTAAAAGTATGGATTTACAAAGGTGAAGTTCTTCCTGAAAGCAAAGTTGTAGCACCTGCTGCTCCGCAAGAAGGGGGCGTAAACTAATGTTATTACCAAAGAGAGTAAAACATCGTAAGCAACATAGAGGTCGTATGACCGGTCGTGCTATGCGTGGTAACAAGATTGCCCATGGCGAATTCGGCCTGGTAGCTTTGGAGCCGGCTTGGGTAACCAACCGCCAAATTGAAGCAGCCCGTATCGCAATGACCCGTTACATCAAACGTGGCGGTCAAGTATGGATCCAAATTTTCCCGGATAAGCCTATTACGGCTAAACCGGCTGAAACCCGCATGGGTAGTGGTAAAGGTTCCCCAGAGTATTGGGTAGCAGTTGTAAAACCAGGTCGCGTTTTGTTCGAAATGAACGGCGTTAGCGAAGAAGTAGCTAAAGAAGCTATGCGTCTCGCCAGCCACAAGCTGCCTATCAAAACTAAATTTGTTACCAAAGCTCAATTGGAAGCCGAAATCGCTGCACAACAAAATGGAGTGGGTGGTGAAGCTTAATGAAAACAAAAGAAATTATAGAAATGACCTCAGCTGAATTAGAAACTAAGATAGCTGGTTTGAAAGATGAACTCTTCAATCTGCGTTTTCAAATGGCAACTGGACAACTGGAAAACCCGATGAAAATCAGGGAAGTTAAGAAGTCTATTGCTCGTATTAAGACCATTCAGCGTCAACGCGAATTGAAAGCCTGAGTGTGTTTTTAGTCTAAATGAAGGAGGAATCGTCTCGTGACCGAACAGAGAAATTTACGTGCTACTCGCACAGGCAAAGTGGTTAGCGACAAAATGGACAAGACTGTAGTAGTTGCCATTGAACGTTTTGTACAGCATCCCCTTTATCAAAAAGGTGTAAAACATACTGTTAAATTTAAAGCTCATGACGAAAATAACGAAGCACATATTGGCGATACCGTGCAAATTGTGCAAACCCGCCCATTATCCAAGGATAAATGCTGGAGAGTTGTTCAGATCGTAGAGCGTGCAAAATAATTTTAATTGCTAACTTATTGCATATAAATTAGCAAGGGAGGGAAAACCATGATACAACAACAAACAATTCTTAATGTTGGTGATAACACCGGTGCTAAGAAAGTTATGTGTATTCGAGTATTAGGCGGTTCTTACCGCAAATATGCAAATATCGGCGATGTTATTGTTTGCGCAGTTAAAGATGCATCACCCGGTGGCGTTGTAAAAAAAGGCGAGGTAGTTAAAGCCGTTGTTGTACGTACTCGTAAAGGCGTACGTCGTCCAGATGGTTCTTATATCCGTTTTGATGAAAACGCTGCAGTTGTAATCAAAGATGACAAGAGCCCTCGCGGCACTCGTATTTTTGGACCAGTTGCTCGTGAATTACGTGATAAAGACTACATGAAAATAGTATCATTGGCACCGGAAGTGCTATAATACGAAAAAAATTACGCACTAGAAGGAGGTGTTTCTGACATGGCTACTGCTGCAAAATTGCACGTAAAAAAAGGCGATACAGTACTTGTTCTGTCCGGTAAGGACAAAGGTAAGGAAGGCAAGATTGTCGAGGCTTTGCCGAAAAAGGCTAAAGTTGTCGTTGCTGGCGTTAACAAAGTAAAACGTCATACCAAACCTTCCCAATCCAATCCGCAAGGCGGTATCGTGGTTAAGGAAGCAGCTATTTCCGCTTCCAAGGTCATGTTGGTATGTCCAGCTTGTAAAAAAGCTACTCGTATTTCAAAAACCGCTGTCGCAGGTGGTTTCGCAAGAACCTGCAAAAAATGCGGTGAAGTGATCGATAAATAAAATCCGGGAAAGGAGGATTATGAATGGCAAATACTAGATTGCAAGAAAAATATTTGTCCGAAGCAGTCAAAGGTATGATGGACAAATTCAATTATAAAAATGTTAATGAAATCCCTAAAGTTGAAAAAGTTGTCATAAACATGGGAGTCGGCGATGCTATTGCTAACAGCAAGGCACTTGATGCAGCTGTTGCCGATTTAACTTTGATCTCCGGTCAAAAACCGGTTATTACCAAAGCTAAAAAATCTATTGCAGCTTTCAAAGTGCGTCAAGGTATGCCGCTTGGTACTAAAGTTACCCTTCGTGGCGATCGTATGTATTACTTCCTTGATAAACTCATGAACATTGCATTGCCGCGTGTACGTGACTTCCGCGGCGTTAGCCCGACAGCTTTTGATGGTCGCGGCAACTATGCAATGGGAATGAAAGAACAATTGATTTTCCCGGAAATTGAATATGACAAAGTTGATAAAGTACGTGGAATGGATATTATCATTGTTACTACAGCGAAGGCTGACGAGGAAGCTAGAGAATTATTGAGGCTCCTCGGAATGCCGTTCAGCGCATAAGTGAGGAGGGAATCCCTTGGCTAAAACAGCCCTGATTGAAAAATGGAAAAATGAGCCTAAGTTTAAAGTTCGTGCCTATAATCGTTGCAAAATTTGCGGCAGACCACATGGCTACATGCGCAAATTCGGCCTTTGCCGTATCTGCTTCCGTGAATATAGCTACAAAGGCGCTATTCCGGGAGTAACCAAAGCTAGCTGGTAATCGCAGCAGACAGGAAGGAGGGTATTTAAGTATGGTTATGACTGACCCAATTGCCGATATGCTTACCCGTATTCGTAATGCAAATTCGGTTCATCACGATAAAGTTGAGATCCCAAGCTCAAAGATTAAAGTCGCTATTGCTGAGATCTTGAAAAGCGAGGGTTTCATAAAAGATTTCGAAGTTCTTGCTGATAACAAACAGAACGTTATCCGCGTCAGCCTGAAATACGGCGCTAACCGTGAAAAAGTTATTTCCGGTATTAAACGTATTTCCAAACCAGGCTTGAGAGTTTACTCTCAAAAAGATCAGTTGCCCAGAGTCCTTGGTGGATTGGGTATTGCTATAGTATCCACATCACAAGGTATGATGACTGATAAAGCAGCACGTAAAGCTGGCCTCGGTGGAGAGGTAATCGCGTACGTCTGGTAATGACTTCTAAAAGATAGGAGGTGCTCTTAAGTGTCAAGAATTGGTAAATTACCTATTACTGTTCCAGCTAATGTTACAGTTACAATAGAAAACAATCTGGTTTCTGTCAAAGGACCAAAAGGCGAGCTTTCTCGTCAAATCAACAAAGATATGATCCTCAAACTAGAGGACGGAATTCTCACTGTTGAACGTCCAAGCGATGACAAAGAACATCGTGCTATGCACGGTTTGTCCAGAACACTGATCCACAACATGGTTATTGGTGTTACCGACGGTTTTGCCAAAACATTGGAAATCAATGGCGTTGGTTATCGTGCGGCTAAGCAGGGCGAAAACATTAACTTCACTTTGGGTTTCTCACACCCAGTAGTTAAGGAACCACCTGCAGGAATCACTTTTGAGGTTCCAGCTCCTAACAAAATTATTGTTAAGGGCGCAAATAAAGAAACTGTTGGCGCGGTTGCAGCTGATATTCGTACACTTCGTCCACCTGAACCTTACAAAGGTAAAGGTATTCGTTATGAAGGTGAAGTTGTACGTCGTAAGGCTGGTAAGGCCGGCGCTAAAGGCAAGAAGTAATTTCTAAAGGAAGGGAGTGAAACTCTTGCTTAATAGAGTAGATAAAAACGAGAAACGTCAAAAACGTCATTTCCGTTCCCGCAAAAATATTTTTGGTACAGCAGAAAAGCCGCGTTTGAACGTATATCGCAGCCTCAGCAATATTTATGCACAAATAATCAACGATGTTACTGGTGAGACACTTGTTGCTGCCAGCACTGTTGAAAAAGATATTAAAGAAAACTATGGCGGTAACATCGAAGCAGCAAAAGCTGTCGGTGAAGCAATCGCCAAAAAAGCCTTGGAAAAAGGTATTAAAGAAGTTGTATTTGATCGTGGCGGCTACCTTTATCACGGCCGTGTAGCAGCACTTGCTGCAGCAGCTCGTGAAGCTGGTCTTGAATTCTAATAGAAGGAGGAATAATAGTGGCGAATTTCGAAAAACAAGAATCCGACTTGAAAGAAAAAGTCGTATTTATCAACCGCGTTGCTAAAGTCGTAAAAGGCGGACGTCGTTTCTCCTTCTCCGCACTTGTTGTGGTTGGTGATGAAAATGGTCATGTAGGTATGGGCCTGGGTAAAGCTGCCGAAGTTCCGGAAGCTATCCGCAAAGGCGTTGAAGATGCAAAGAAAAATCTTGTAAGCGTTCCTTTGGTTGGTACTACCATTCCTCATGAAATTATTGGTGTATTTGGTGCCGGCCGTGTTTTCCTGAAACCGGCAGCAGAAGGTACTGGCGTTATCGCTGGCGGCCCTGTTCGTGCAGTGCTTGAATTAGCAGGTGTACGCGACATTTTAACTAAATCTCAAGGTTCTTCAAACCCAAACAATGTTGTACGTGCAACAATTCAAGGATTGACTTCCTTGAAGAGCGCAGCATCTGTAGCAGCATTGCGCGGCAAAACTGTGGAAGAATTATTAGGCTAAGGAGGAAGCATGATGGAACAAATTAAAGTCACGCTAACCCGCAGTCTGATCGGATATCCGCAGGATCAACGCGCTACCGTAAAGGCTTTGGGTTTGGGTAAGATTGGTACAAGTGTCGTGAAAAACGATACACCTACTATCCGCGGCATGATTCACAAAGTTGAACATCTCGTGAAAGTAGAAAAAGTTGAAGCTTAAGACAAGGAGGTGCCGCAAATGAATTTGCATGAATTATCACCGGCTCCTGGTTCTAAGAGAGCTGCTGTCCGTGTAGGACGCGGTCTTGGTTCCGGTCTCGGAAAAACATCAGGCAAAGGCCAAAAAGGACAAAAATCCCGTTCAGGCGGTGTTAAGCGTCCGGGTTTTGAAGGCGGTCAAAAACCGTTATATCTACGTCTTCCAAAACGTGGATTCTACAATAAATTCGGCGTAGAGTACGCTGAAGTAAATGTTGCAAGTTTAAATTGCTTTGAAGACGGTACAGTAGTTGATCCTGTATTACTTATTGAGACCGGCATAGTAAAAAATATACGCGATGGCGTTCGTATTCTTGGTAACGGCGAGCTGACTAAAGCTCTTACCGTTCAAGCTATGGGTTTCAGCAAGACTGCAGAAGAAAAAATTATTGCAGCCGGCGGAAAAGTAGAGGTGATCTAAGTGTTATCAGCCCTTTCAAATATTGCTAAAATTACGGAACTCAGGCAAAAGGTAGTTTTTACGTTGGCCATGTTCATAGTTTTTAGGGCTGGAACACATATCCCTGTTCCTGGTGTTAACGCAGCGATGATTGAACAGCTGTTTACAAGCGGAAACTTATTCGGATTACTCGATATGTTTTCGGGCGGCGCCTTGAGCAAATTCTCAATCTTTGCCATGAGCATTACTCCATACATCAACGCTTCTATTATTCTGCAGCTTCTGCAGGTTGTTGTACCAACATTAGAACGTTGGCACAAAGAAGGCGAAGAAGGTCGAAAAAAGATTAGCAAACTAACACGTTACGGTACAGTTGTACTGGGCTTCATTCAGGCAATCGGTATGGCTATCGGCCTACGCGTTGCAATTAATGATCCTGGTGTTGGATCAATCTTGATGATAGCGATTACTTTGACAGCAGGAACTGTTTTCCTGATGTGGATTGGTGAACAAATCACCGCAAAAGGTATTGGCAATGGTATTTCTTTGATAATCTTTGCTGGTATCGTTTCCCGCTTGCCGGATGGCATAGCTGTCATTTTCAACTATCTGAGAGCTGGCACAATCAGTATTTTAAGCGTTATCCTGTTTGCAGTTCTTGCGATCGTTATGATTGTTTTTGTTGTGGCAATTACGCAGGGAATCCGCAAAGTACCTGTTCAATATGCTAAAAGAGTTGTTGGCCGCAAAATGTATGGTGGCCACACGAGCTATATACCGCTGAAAGTTAATCAGGCAGGTGTTATACCAATTATCTTTGCTTCATCAGTACTGATGTTCCCGGTTACGATAGCTCAGTTTATAGATATTCCTTGGATCAAAACAGTTGCCGGCTGGTTTGCTTGGGGTACGCCACTGCAGACAACACTGTATCTCTTAATGATAGTCTTCTTCACATATTTCTATACTGCTGTAAGCATGAACATTGGAGATATGTCTGACAACATTAAGAAGTATGGTGGTTTCATCCCTGGTTTAAGGCCTGGCAAGCCTACCACTGATTATCTTGACAAAATAATGTCAAGAATTACAATGGCAGGTGCAGTTTTCCTGGCACTGGTTGCGGTTATGCCTAATCTCATCGTTTGGACAACCGGCATTGAAGGTGTTTATTTCGGTGGTACGGCTCTCTTAATCGTAGTCGGTGTTGCGCTGGATACTATGAAGCAGATAGAATCGCTGATTTTGATGCGTCACTATCAAGGCTTCATGAAATAGGAGGATGACAAATATGTACATTCTTTTAATGGGACCTCCGGGCGCGGGTAAAGGCACTCAGGCAGAAAGACTTATTGCGGAATATCAAATCCCGCATATCTCAACGGGAGATATGTTCCGCGCTGCGGTCAAAAAAGGTACAGAACTCGGAAAAGAAGCAAAAAAATATATGGACTCCGGTGCTCTTGTTCCTGATAGCGTTACTATCGGTATCGTTAGAGAGAGCTTAGCAAATCCGGAATGTTCCAAAGGTTTTATCTTGGATGGATTTCCAAGAACAGAAGAGCAGGCAATTGCTCTTGATGGAATTTTAACCGACCTGGGCATCAAAATGACAGGTGTGGTTAACATAGTAGTTCCAGATGCTGAACTGGTTGGCAGGGTTACAGGCAGGCGTATTTGCAAGGCTTGTGGCGCTACTTACCACGTTGAATACAACCCTAGCAAAGTTGAAGCTATGTGTGATAAATGCGGCGGTGCGTTGTATCAACGCGACGATGACAAAGAAGAAACTGTGAAAAAACGCTTAGAAGTTTATCATAGCCAGACTGCTCCCCTTATTGAGTACTACAAAAAACATGGTGTTTATAAAGAAATCGATGGCCTGCAAGCTATTGACAAAGTATACTCCGATGTTAAAGAAAGTCTCGAAGGCGGCAAGTAATGATTCTTTTGAAGTCCGAACGTGAAATACGCTGCATGCGCGAAGCTGGCAGGATCGTAGCTTTGGCGTTGGATGCAGTCGGCAAGGTGGTAGAACCTGGAATTACTACACAGGAGCTGGATGAAGTTGCCAGAAAGACAATAACGGAGCATGGCGCAAGGCCAGCTTTTAAAGGTCTGTATGGCTTTCCTGCTAATATCTGTGTATCTGTTAACTGTGAAGTTGTACATGGAATTCCCGGTTCCCGCAAACTTGCGGAAGGTGATATCGTTAGTGTTGATTGTGGTGCGGAAATTGACGGTTTTAACGGCGATTCCGCGATTACCATTCCGGTTGGGAAAGTTTCCCCGGAAATTGCGAGACTGATTGAAGAAACGCGCAATGCTCTTTATAAGGGTATTGAACTCGCGGTTGCTGGTAATAGAGTTGGAGCAATTTCCCATGCTATTCAGACCTATGCCGAAAAAGCAGGATTCGGAGTCGTACGCGAATATGTCGGACACGGTATCGGCCGATCAATGCATGAAGATCCGGAAGTTCCCAATTTCGGTTTTGCTGACAGAGGACCTCTTCTTAAAGCAGGTATGGTGTTAGCCATTGAACCAATGATTAATTTGGGAACACGAGCAGTAAAAAGCACGGATGACGGTTGGACAGTCGTTACGCGTGATGGGAAACCATCTGCTCATTTCGAGCACACGGTAGCGATTATGCCGGACGGTCCCGAAATACTGACAAGACTTGCCTGACGGGAAGTTACACTTTATAATATTTCAGGCTTTGAAGCCTAATCGACAAGGAGGTCAATATCTGTGTCAAAACAGGATGTAATTGAGGTTGAAGGCACAATTTTAGAATCTCTGCCCAACGCCATGTTTCAAGTAAAATTGGAGAACGGTCATGTGATTCTCGCACACATATCTGGTAAGATACGCATGAATTTCATCAAAATTTTGCCTGGCGACAGGGTGACAGTGGAACTTACTCCATATGATCTAAATCGTGGACGAATTACGTATCGTTTCAAATAACCAAGACAGGCAAGAGGAGGTTTATTAATATGAAAGTCAGACCATCTGTAAAACCAATATGTGAAAAATGCAAAGTTATTAAACGTAAAGGTCACGTAATGGTAATTTGTGAAAACCCTAAACATAAACAAAAACAAGGATAAGAAGGAGGTGTATTGTTAATGGCACGTATCGCTGGTGTCGATTTACCAAGAGACAAGCGCATTGAGTATGCACTGCCGTACATTTATGGCATTGGATTGACTTTGGCTCGCGAGATTCTTGTTAAAACTGGAATCAATCCTGATACCCGTGTTCGGGATCTTACTGAAGATGAAGTATCAAAACTCCGCGAAACCCTTGACAATGATTACAAAGTAGAAGGTGACCTCCGTCGTGAGGAATCCCTCAACATAAAAAGATTAGTTGAAATCGGCTGCTATCGTGGCAGAAGACATCGTATGGGACTCCCTGTACGCGGTCAAAACACTAAGAATAATGCACGTACTCGCAAGGGTCCAAAACGTAGCATTGCTGGTAAGAAGAAATAATCTGTAAGGAGGGATAGACGAGTGGTTGCTGCAAAAAAAGTTGTCCGTACTAAACGGAAAGAACGCAAAAATATAGAAACTGGAGTAGCTCATATTCGCTCCACTTTCAATAACACCATTGTTACTATTGCTGATACTCGTGGTAATGTATTGAGCTGGGCTAGCGCCGGCGGCTTGGGCTTCCGCGGTTCACGCAAAAGCACTCCGTTTGCCGCTCAAATGGCTGCTGAACAAGCTGCTAAAGCTGCAATGGAACATGGTTTGAAAGTAGTTGAAGTATTCGTAAAAGGTCCTGGTGGTGGTCGTGAGGCTGCAATTCGTTCCTTGCAGGCTGCCGGACTTGAAGTAAACGCTATTAAAGACGTTACTCCAATTCCACATAATGGCTGCCGTCCGCCAAAACGTAGAAGAGTATAATTACAGGGAGGTGTAACCAATAAATGGCAAGATATACTGAGGCTGTATGCCGTCAATGCCGTCGTGAAGGCGTAAAATTATTCCTGAAAGGCGACAGATGTTACAGTGATAAATGTGCTTTTGCGGTTCGTTCCTACGCACCGGGCCAACACGGCCAAGCACGTAAAAAAGTATCTGAATATGGTATTCAGTTACGTGAAAAACAAAAAGCTCGTCGTATTTACGGCATTTTGGAACGTCAATTCCACAATTGCTTTGAACGCGCTGAAAAACAAAAAGGTATTACCGGTGAGAACTTACTGATTATGTTGGAAAGAAGACTGGACAACGTTGTTTATCGTCTTGGCCTGGCTGAAAGCCGTAGCCAAGCTCGTCAAATCGTTACCCACGGTCACATTGCCGTAAATGGCAAACGTTTGGACATTCCTTCCGCATTAGTAAAAGCTGGCGATGTTGTTTCCGTTATGGAAAACAGCCGCGGCAAGGAGTATTTCAAGGGTATGGCCGAAACTTTGGCTACGAAAACCGTTCCGGCTTGGATGGTTCTTGATGCTCAAAATCTTTGCGGTAAGATTGACCGTTTCCCGACTCGTGAGGAAATTGATGTGCCTATTGCTGAGCATCTTATTGTTGAGTTGTACTCTAAATAATGGACCATCTGCCACCAAATATAACGCGTATTGTGGTAATACGCCAAAGAGGAGGCTTTCCGCATGATAGAAATTGAAAATCCTAAATTGGTTACATCTGACATTAGTGATGATGGCCGTTATGGTAAATTTGTTTGGGAACCACTTGAACGTGGTTATGGTATTACATTAGGGAATAGTTTGCGTCGCGTACTTCTCTCTTCTTTACCTGGAGCTGCAGTTACTGCCGTCAAGATTGACGGCGTACTGCATGAATTCTCAACTGTTCCTGGCGTAAGGGAAGATGTTGCGGATATTATTCTCAACATAAAAGCGCTTTGCCTGAAAATGCACGGCAATGAACCGACAATAATTCGAATTGAAGCCAGCGGCGAGCAAGAAGTTACTGCAGGCGACATCATTCATGATGCCGATATCGAAATTTTGAATCCGGAATTGCACATTGCTACTTTAGACGATGATGCTACTTTCAACATGGAAATCCATGTGGAAAAAGGTCAAGGTTATGTTCCTGGGGACAAAAACAAGAAGCAGGATCAACCTATCGGCCTGATTCCCGTAGATTCCATCTACTCTCCTATTACGAGAGTTAAATTTGGCGTTACTGACACTCGTGTAGGTAACGTAACGAATTATGATAAACTCACTCTTGAGGTATGGACTGATGGCAGCATTATGCCGGATGAAGCTGTTAATGCGGCTTCTGGCATAATGATTGGTTACTTGCGTTTGTTCGAGATCGGTAAAGGCTCACAAGCGCCTGTAGTTAAAGTTCCGGAAGGTTCTCAGCAGGAAGAACCAGCTGTAGAAACCGGTAAGGGACCTGTGCCGATCCCTATCGATGATCTTGATTTGTCTGTTCGTTCTAACAATTGCCTGAGACGCGCAGGTATCAATACGGTTGAAGAGTTAACTCAAAAAACCGAAGAAGATATGATGAAAGTGCGTAACTTAGGACGCAAATCCCTTGATGAAGTTAAGAAAAAATTAGCTGACCTGGGTTTGGGTTTGCGTAATTCCGAAGAAGAATAGAAGGGGGCGGAAACAAAAATGGCATATAGAAAATTAGGACGCAACTCCAGCGCCCGTAAGGCTCTGTTTCGCAGCATTTTGACGTCCTTCTTCAAACAAGAGAGAATAGAAACTACTGCGACAAAGGCGAAAGAAATCAGCGGCTTGGCTGCAAAATTGATTACTTTGGCAAAACAAGGTGACTTGCATTCCCGTCGTCAGGTTCTTGCGTTCCTCGTGGATGAAGAAGCGACTAAAAAGCTTTTTGACGAAATTGCTCCAAAGTACACTGATAGAAATGGCGGCTACACTCGTATTTACAAGCTCGGACCCCGTCGTGGCGATGCAGCGGAAATGGCTATTTTGGAATTGGTTTAATAAGCAACGGTTAAAATTGCAGAGACTCTTGTCTCTGCAATTTTTTTTATAGAAATTACTAATTTGTTTTATCGTCAATATAACAAGAATAGAAGTTAACCATAGACAACATGAAGGTTGACGCTAAAACATATTAATAATATAATAATTGAGGATGTTTAGCCTCTAAATAATTGAAAGCACGGGGAGTTTCAGATAGATGGAACCGATAATCGAAGTAAAAAATCTTAGCCACATATATTACGATTCGCAGAACCGGGAAATAAGAGCTTTGGATAGCGTAAGCATGTCTATCGCACAGGGCGAATTTGTTGCCGTTATTGGCACGAATGGTTCCGGCAAGTCGACTCTGGCAAGACATTTTAATGCATTACTGCGCCCAACTGAAGGTACCTGCCTGATTAACGGTATGGATTCAAATCTGGAAGAAAATCTCTGGGATATCCGACAGACCGTTGGCATGGTTTTCCAGAATCCTGATAACCAGATAGTAGCTGCAATAGTTGAAGAAGACGTAGCTTTTGGACCGGAAAATATCGGGGTGCCACAGGAAGAAATAAGACCTAGAGTGGAAGCTGCACTTGCCGTGGTTAATATGACTGAATATGCGAAGCACGCTCCGCATCTGCTTTCAGGAGGACAGAAACAACGTGTGGCAATTGCCGGTGTACTGGCATTGCTGCCTAAATGCATAGTATTGGATGAACCTACAGCAATGCTTGATCCCAAAGGACGTAAAGAAATTGTGGCGACCGTAAAAAAATTGAATAAAGAAAAAAACATTACTGTTGTTTATATAACTCATAAAATGGAAGAAGCGCTTCTGGCCGATAAAATAATTGTTATGAAGCAAGGTAGAATTGAAATGCAGGGAACACCTGAAGAAGTCTTCAGCAGCGTTGAAGAAATAAAGGAATTGGGGCTCGAAGTGCCAATAGCAGCCGAAGTTGCTGCAGAGTTAAGGGCATGCGGTCAACCGATACCGGAAAAAACTATAACCCCTGAGGAGCTGGCAGAAGCACTATGTCAATAAGATTAGAGAATGTTTCGTATACCTATATGAAAAAGACACCATACGAACGTACGGCGTTAAAAGGGGTATCGCTCACAATAGATAAGGGCGAGTATATCGCCGTGATCGGTCATACCGGCAGCGGGAAATCAACAATGATGCAGCATCTTAATGGTTTGCTTAATCCTGATCAAGGTAGTGTATTTGTTGATGATATTGATATCAGTGGTAAAGGCCAGGAAGCAAAAAAAGCCAGAAATAAAGTCGGTATGGTGTTCCAATACCCGGAACATCAGATTTTCGCAGAGACTATTTTTGAGGATGTAGCCTTTGGGCCTCGTAACAAGGGTTTAGCTGAAGAAGAAGTTGAAAAGCAGGTCAAAGCGGCTTTGAGCTTCGTAGGACTTGATTATGATACTTTTGCCAATCGCTCACCATTTCAATTATCTGGCGGTCAAATGCGAAGAGTAGCCATAGCAGGCGTGATAGCAATGGATCCGGATTATCTGATTCTTGACGAACCTTCGGCCGGTCTTGATCCACGTTCTAGAGACAGTATTTTCCGGGAAATAAATGAGCTGTACCAAGCCAGAAAAATGGCTGTTATCCTTGTTACCCACAGTATGGAAGAAGCTGCGCAATATGCTAAACGACTGCTTGTTATGTCTAAGGGCAAGATTGTGATTGATGGCGAAAGCAGAGAAGTATTTCGCAATCATCGCGAAGCTTTGAAGGAATTAGGCGTAGATGTGCCACAAGCTGTTAAATTGGCAGAACTTTTGCGTGAACGCGGTTTGTCAATTAATAATGATGTAACGAAGACAGAAGAACTTGTTAAACAAATTAAGTTAGCAAAGGGGTGGATATAAATGCTGACAGACATTAGTCTGGGACAATACTACCCCGGGAATTCGTTTATTCATAAACTAGATCCAAGAACTAAAATTCTTTCTTCATTGGCTTATATAATTGCTGTTTTTATGGCTGCGGAATCTTTATCTTATGCGGCTGTTATTGGCTTTCTTTTTGTAATCATTGCTTTTTCACGGTTGCCATTTATTTTGGTATTGAAATCAATAAAACCGTTATGGATAATTATTTTGCTGACACTGTGGATTCATGTCTTTACAGGTCAGGGAGAAGTTTTGTGGTCATGGAAATATCTGACAATTACCAAAGATGGCTTGGCTATGGGCATTAAAATGTCTTTACGCCTGGTTTTGCTTTTGATGATATCTTCTATTTTGACCTTTACTACTTCACCAATTGTTTTGAC
>CAYRVN010000021.1:0-18943 GCA_964427675.1 uncultured Acidaminococcales bacterium | reverse complement strand
GATCATTTTTGCCAGAACCTTATAAATATCTGCGATCATAATATCAATCCTTTGAAAAAAATAGAATGCGGCTGCTATGAAACAGCCGCACTTAAATTATAATATCTTATGCTTCTTTTTCAGCAACACTTTCTGCTTTTACTAATTTTTCCACAATAACATCCACCTTATCAACCTGATAGCCGGTGATGTGTTCTACCTCATCAACCAAAACCTGACGCAATTTGGTAGTAGTTTCGGGAATATTAGCACCATAAACTACAGTAATCTTTATTTCGAAGGAAACACGCCCAACTGTTGCCTGTTGAGAATCATCATCACCTGCAATAGCATCGGTCTTCTTGACAATAATCTGTGGGATGACGCGATCTGCAACTTTTTTTACAACCGCAGCCAACGCACTCACATCTTCAGGAGCTGCCGCAACATTATCCACTTTACTCATTGCTGTTTTTGCTAAATCCGCAAAAACCTCTTCACTAATTATTGTTTTTCCACCTACCATATGAATCCCTCCTAGAATATTATATTTAAATCATTGGAAGCATCTTTATACGTGCTATATTCTATATTAACTTCAAATTACCTGCACAATAGCATTTATTTTTTCAAAACAAGTTCATGCTTTTTCTTTTTTTGATTTCATTGCCCATATCATCCCTGGCAAAAGAAAAACAAGATTGAAGGTCAAACTTGGAAATAATGTATCTTTGGCTTCCGGAAAAAATAATTTCCACGTTAAAGCTACAAAAATACCAGCTATCATCGAAAAAAGACCAGCTTTAGCCGGCATTTTATTTCTGAAGAGTATGGCGAAGGTCAGCGGCAAAAATATCCCCGCTCCCCTAAGTGCCATTGATAAATAGGTCCAATCCAAAACGTAGGAGTCAGAATTGTAAAAAACAACAATTTCCGCCGCCAAAGTTATTAAAAATACAAAACTTCGATTTATCCAAAGCAAAATATGATGGTCGTTCAAATTAAAAACCGCTTTAAATATGTCGCGGGAAATCATGGTGCCGCAACCCAGGACAAGCCCCGATATCGACCATAATGAAGATAATATTAAAGCCGCAATAGCTGCTCCAGCAAGCCAATCAGGCATATAATGCAATAAATATAGCGGCAGTGCGTCAATACTATTGATTTCAGGATTGCTTATTTGAATAGACATGCCGATTATAGCAGATGGAAGCCCTATGGGAATTACGATAATAGCTGCAATAATACATCCAAGTGACGCCGTTTTGCCGTCACTTGCCGAAAATAATGCTTGTATATAACTCTGGGTTGAAATTACGCCTATAATTAATGATAGTACATTATATACAACTTTTTCTGAACCGCCCGCAAACATACTTAACCATGGAGTCGCTGGAAATGCCATTTTAATACCGCTAATACCACCTAAGTCATTAAATGCACAAATCCCGGCAATAAAAATTGTACTGAAGATCAGTCCAATTTTTACCAGGCCAGCCATGCCTGAGCCACTTATACCACCTAAAAATACCGATAGTAGAACAACAACCATAATTATTGCTGAAGCTTCTATTAAATTAACATGAAAGACACCGGCAATTAAATGGATTGCTGTCAACATACTGGCAACAATGCTGAGGAAAATGCCTGCTGTGGCAGCAATACTGCTAATAGGTCCAGCATTTTTTCCATAGTTTATAACCAAAAATTCCGAAATAGTTGTCAACCCGCTATTGCGTAAAGGTTTGGCATAGAAAAGTGCCATCACGATTAAAGCGATTCCAGAACCGAGTGTGAACCACCAAGCACTTATTCCAACCTTGAAACCAAGTTGTGCTGTTCCGATAGTCGCTGCAGCTCCAATAATGGTACCTATAATTGTACCTGCAACAAGCACACTGCCAGCTCTACGTCCGCCTACGCTATAATCTGCTTCTGACTTAACCTTCCTGGCAGCGAGAAGACCTGGTATTGAAGCTAAAATCAAAACAACTATCATACTAATAAACTGTATTGAAGAAAGCTGCATACATATACCTCTCAGTTCTGCAATAATATTCCCCATTATTATAACAGAGTATAATTTATTCTTAAACAAAAACAACCGGCCTAAGGCCGGTTGTTTTAACGAAATTCTACTTTTAGGTGCTGTCTTTCCACGAGTCTCTGATATTTATATTTTGGATAGCCAACCATTAAGGTGCCAACTATTTGCTGTTTCTTAGGAATATCAAGTAGTTCTACCAATGGCTCATAACCAGAAATGCCACAAGTCTGAATAAAACCGGCAGTTGTAGTACCCAGGCCTAAAGTCGGTGCATACAAGCTTGCATAAGACCATGCTTGCTCGCAATTACTTACTCCGGTTAAATTTAATTTACGTGCGCAGCCAAATATTAGCTGTGGTGCATTTCTTGCTATAATGTCAATCTTACGCTCATGGTAAGTCCTTAATATGTTAGAAAAATATCTACTGTGCGGGCTGTTGACTTCAATTTCCTTCTGCATCCACTCAGCTGTTAAATCAGCAATCTTTCTTATGGTTTCGTTGTCAGAAATCACAATATAATAAAGTCCTTGAGAATTGCCGGCAGTTGGGGCATACCTTGCTATATCAAGCAATTTAGTAATTTTTTCTTCTTCAACTGGCTGCGGTTTGAAGTTTCGGACAGATCTCCTCATCCTTAAGAAATTGTAAGCTGTCTCAGAGTCAAGTACCGGCATAGGAACAGGTACTTGCTTCGCTAGCTGACAATGAGCGTTGTCCATTGCCGCCGTCGGACAGATTGCCACACAGTGTCCGCAAGCCATACATCCACGATCCCAATTACACACCGGACCATCTTCAGCCATTTCCAAAATGCAGCTAGGGCAAATATCTACGCAAATTCCACACTTGATACACTTATTATGATCAACCTTGATTAATTCCATTTTATCACCTCGATATTTTCTTAGAATAAGTTCTCTCCAAACATACCTATATGCTTATTGTAACTTCAAAAAAAGCATTTAACAACAAACAAAAAACCGGACGTTTTTGTCCGGTTCGATTTTTTGGCTCCTCGAGTAGGACTCGAACCTACAACAACTCGGTTAACAGCCGAGTGCTCTACCGATTGAGCTATCGAGGAATTAACTTATCAACAAAAGATATTTTACAACACCTTATAGCTGGTGTCAACAAGCTTTTCGGACCAATTTAACAAAAATATCATCTGGTAAGCTTATAAATCAAGGCATTGCATATTGCTGCCGCAATATTGCTGCCGCCTTTACGACCTCTGGCAACTATATACGGCACACCGGTCCGCATGATTATTTCTTTAGCCTCAACAACATTAACAAAGCCAACAGGTACGCCAATAACCAATTCAGGGTTTATTTTTCCCTCTTTAATTAATTCATCTAAACGTACCAACGCTGTTGGAGCATTACCAATAGCAATAATTACTGGTCCTTCAATCAAACAGGCCTTATCCATACAAGAAGCAGCCCTCGTAGAGCCGTCAATTTTGGCCTGAGCTGCTACATCTGCATCAGCCATATAACAAACAGCCTTGCAGCCAAGTTTGTCCATTCCTGCCTTGTTTATGCCCGCCCTGGCCATATTGGTGTCAGTTACTATGGTTGCGCCCTTTTTTAAAGCCTGCAAAGCCTTCTCGACAGCACCCTCAGAAAAATGAAGAGTACGAACATAATCAAAATCAGCCGAAGTATGAATGACACGCTTGATAATGCTTATTTTTTCTTCGTCGAGCTTAACCTCGCCCAACTCTTCTGCAATTATTTCCATACTGCGTTTTTCGATATCTGCTGGCAAAACATTTTGTAATTGCATATTATTACCTACCTTTCAATTCCAGTTCTTGCTGGAATCCCTTTATCATAAGGATGTTTGACTTTTTTAATTTCAGAAACATAGTCAGCTAAATCAATTAGTTCTGGCTTGGGGTCACGCCCTGTCAGAACTATCTCCATTGAACACGGCTTATTTTTCATGAAATCAATTAGTCTGTCCATATTAAATACACCTGTATTGCAGGCTCCGACAACTTCGTCAAGAATCAGCAGATCTATTTTCTCTTCTTTACATTTCTCAATTACGCGGTCAAAAAGCTGCTCATGTTCTAAAAGAACTTGCTGTTTTTCTTCATCTGTCATTTGAAAAGTAAACTTCATTATTTCCTTACCACGCATTAGCTCAATATTGGAAATGCATTTTAAGCTTGACAGTTCACCTGTCGGACGGCTTTTGAGAAACTGTACAAATAAAACTTTGTTGCCTCTTCCGGCACATCGCAACGCAAGACCAAGAGCTGCTGTGGTCTTTCCCTTACCATTACCACAATAAATATGGATAAGCCCTTGCTCCATATCAGATTCCCGCCTTTAAAATTTCATAAATTTTCTTCATATCCAAATTTTTTCTTACGGCTTCGGCCAAAATGTCATATTGCTGCTTTTTATATTCAGCAAAGCTTATCGTATGAACATCATCTGGCTTAATGCCTTTTTTTGCAAGCAAAGCGTCAACAATGCTCTTTGCTATTCCGTCGCCGTCAAAAATCCCATGTATGTAACTGCCATAAATATTCATTACATCTGTAATTTTTTGGGAGCCTTCCGGCACAATGTCGCCTTCCTCATAAATTGGTTTCATATTGGAAAGACTGCTTTCTATAGCAAAGTTTGTCACACCAGAATGTATTTCATATCCATGGAACTGACATCCTGACAATTCTTGAAAAATACCTTGTACCTTATTGAAATGGCCTTCAACCTGGATAGTTCTTTTCTTTTCCGCAAAGATGGTTTCAACATCAAGTAAGCCAATGCCTGCAACGTCACCGCCTTCTTCAACACCGAACGGGTCAGATAGCTTTGTACCTAACATTTGATAACCACCGCAAATGCCAAATACTACCGTCCCCGCATGAGCTTTTTTGAGAAGCTCAGCTTCAAACCCGCTTTGTCTAAGCCACAAAAGATCGCCAATAGTATTTTTTGTGCCAGGAATTATTATCATGTCCGGGTTTTGCAATTCCCCGACGGATTTAACATAACGTAATGAAACACCAGGAATAAGTTCGAAAACATTAAAATCAGTATAGTTTGACATTCTCGGTATCTTAACCACTGCAATATCAACTGCCTGAATCTCACTTCTGCTGTCAAGTCTATCTGATAAACTATCCTCGTCTTCGATATCCACTTTGAGCATCGGCAGAACACCTACTATCGGTATTCCTGTTTTTTCTTCAATCATTTCGAGACCAGGGCGCAATATATTAATGTCACCCCGGAATTTATTTATTACAAGCCCTTTAACCATAGCTCTTTCGTCTTCTTCTAAAAGCATTAAAGTACCGTAAATTGAAGCAAAGACACCGCCCCGATCAATATCAGCAACAAGCAGTACTGGTGACTTAGCCATTTTGGCCATGCCCATATTAACAATATCCTGGCCACGAAGATTTATTTCCGCAGGGCTGCCAGCGCCCTCAATGACAATTACATCATTTTCGGCTTCAAGTTGGTTATAAGCCTTCATAATTTCAGGAATTAATTGTGTCTTAAAGGCAAAATACTCGCTGGCTGTCATCGTTCCTATGGCTTCACCATTGACAATAACTTGGGAGCCCTTGTCGCTGGTTGGTTTTAATAAAATAGGATTCATCAGGGCACTTGGCTCAATATTAGCCGCTTCAGCCTGCACAACTTGTGCCCGTCCCATTTCAGCGCCATTACGTGTAATAAAAGAATTCAAAGCCATATTTTGTGACTTAAAAGGAGCAACCTTATATCCATCCTGATTAAATACACGGCATAGCCCTGCTGTAACCAGGCTTTTACCAGCATTTGACATCGTACCTTGAACCATAATTGCCTTTGCCATTAAGTACTATCTCCCCTCAAACAAGAATTTAATAATATTGTGATAACTATTTATGTAAGGACTTTGTAGGCTATTATCATTCAGATAACAAGCTACAACAGGCACATCTCCTTTGGTGTGTTTGCCTGTTATTGAACTCGTAACGTGGTCTCCACAAATCAGTATTTTTGTAGGTTCAGTTATTTGTGTAACTATCTGTCCAAAAAATTCCCTATCAATACGGCTGATAAAATCTGCCTTACCTAGGAAATCATAGCGATGTGCAGCTTCGTCAGCCCCATTAAAATGAGTTAATACAAATTCTTCTTTATTAAGAAGCTCTATTGTCATTTTAGTTTTTGCGGCTATATCTGTATCTATGTCAGCTGTCCCTCCGTCAATAAACGGCTGTTCCATGTCCATGGCACGAGCGATGCCTTTCACAATTTCAGTTGCACAAACAACACTGCTCTTTTTATTGTGCAGTTTTGCAAAAGTCGGCATTGTTTTCCTTTCGGAAACTCCCCAGGGATAAAACAGATAACGAACACCATTACGGTTAAATCGTTCTAAGCATTTTTCCGTTTCATCAATAAAATTTTTTATGAGCAAAGAATTGTTTTTCAAGTCAGCGAGTAAATCATAAGCGTTAGCCCCTAGACTTTCATGCGGCGGATTGATCAGGCAATTTTCCAAGAGATCTTGCTTTTTATCCATAATTAATAGATTTCTGTAATGCGATAAATGCAAAAATTCTATGTTGGTGCAGAACGCATCGGCAATTAATGCTGCTTCTTCCATTTCAGCAGGTGTGAGCCCTTGCGCATTAAAAGATACAAGTCTGCCGTTGTTATCGATTGAAACCAGATTACACCTTAAAACCATTTCATATTCAGAAATATCACGGTCATGGGCAAGTAGTTCCAAATAAGCTCTATTACGAGGAAAATCTCTCTGCTGAACACCCAGTAAACGTAAAATACAGCCTAGACTCTCCGGCATAAAATCGTCTTCACAAATGCTCACATACCCTCTATTACCAATTTTAAGCAATTTATCTATATTATCATGTCTGGCATAGTCAAATGGTGTTTTCCCGTTAAGCTCCGGTATTGCATCATCACCTAAACCGTCAATTATTACTAGCAGCGTTTTCATTCTTAAGTAATTTCCTAACCGCTTTTATTAAAAGTTTATTCTGAGAGGTTGTTCTTACAGCAATTCTATAATAATGCTCATTCAAGTTATGATAATTTGTACACTTGCGTATGAGAAAACCCTCTTTTAGCAGTTTTTCCGCAAGTTGAGGTATACTTTTAGCTGAAAAGAAAATGTAATTCGCTTCGGAGCCGTATACGTTGAACCCAAGCTTATGCAGATTTTGCAGGAGATAAGAGCGTTCTTTTTTGATGTATTCCTTAGACTTTGCCAGATATTCCTCTTCGTCCAAAGCGCTTAAGCCTGCAGCCTGTGCCAAAGTGGAAACGCTCCAGTCCTGGCCATTTTCTCTGCATTTATCGATAATATCTTCATTACTTGTAAGGCAATAGCCTAGTCTAATTCCTGCCATAGCATATGTTTTAGTAAAAGCTTTTAATATTATTAAGTTATCATATTCGCTCAGATATTTCTTTAAAGAAAAAGCTTTTTCCTGATCAACAAAATCCATGAAACATTCATCAACCAGCAGATAAGTTCCTGTTGACCGGCATTTATCAAGCATTTTCAACAATAATGCTTCTTCAGTTAATTGTCCTGTTGGGTTATTCGGATTACAGATTATAACAATATCTGTGTCATTATTAATTTTAGACAAAATACTGTCATCAACGCAAAACTCATTACCTGCGAATAAATCAAAGTAATCAATTTTGCACTTAACTGTCCTCAAAGCCTTCTCATAATCAGCAAAGGTTGGAGCAAGCAAAAGCGCCTTGTCGGGTTTAATAGCTAAAACCAGTTTAAACAAAACATCGGCTGCGCCATTGCTTAAAAAGATATCTTTTTGTTCCAAATTATGATATTTGGCAAGTTTCTCTGTAAGTTTACGGCAAAAAGGATCTGGATAATCTGCACAAATATTAATTGCAGCTTTTAACGCATTTTTTACCCCTTTCGGAAGTCCGAGAGGGTTAATATTAGCGGAAAAATCTATGATTTTTTTACCTTCTGGCAAAGAATAGACATCTCCGCCATGCACATAATTATACATAATGACCAATCCTTTACCACATAAATGTTGAAAGTTTTATTAGGGCAAAAATTACCAGACTGATAATAGCCGTCAAATACATTAAGCTATTCATACTTTTAATGTCATCTGCTTTTACTGGTCTTGTATCATCACCAATAGTATCTTTGTGTACGAATTTTCCAAAATAAAAGTGGCCTCCGCCTAATTGGATGTTAAGAGCACCAGCACAGGCAGATTCAGTTTGTGCAGAGTTAGGACTAAGATGGTTGTAACGATCTCGCATAAAAATTTTTACCGCCGCTTTATAGTCATAATTCAGAAAGAAACTTGCTGCTATCATAAATATTCCTGCCAGACGCGAAGGAATATAATTAGCGATGTCATCTAATTTGGCTGCACAGCGACCAAAATAGAGATACTTTTCATTCTTATAACCAACCATTGAATCCATGGTATTTATGCTTTTATAGAGAAAAGCCAGTGGGGCCCCGCCAATGAACATGAAGAACATTGGCGCGACAATTCCATCCGCCGTATTTTCTGCAACTGTCTCTACCGCTGCCTTTGTTACTTCTTCATAGCTAAGTTCCTGAGTGTCTCTCCCAACAATCCAGGAAAGTTGTTTTCTGGCGGCCGCTAAATCACCGTTTTTTAGCTCCTTATAAACCTTCATGCTTTCATTTTCCAAACATTTCGTCGCGAAAATTTGATAAAACATGATAGTTTCGAGCAAGTATGCAAACAGTGGATTGACAGAAAGGGCCCATTTAAGGATGAAATAAGGCACAGAAAAAGACACTGTTGTTACTATTAATACGAGTAATAATCCTCCAACAAGCAGATTACTTTCATTACTACCAAAAATCTTACGTAACAACTTTTCCATATATGCAATTAAGTTACCTATCAAACAAATTGGATGAGGTAACCAATGTGGATCGCCAAATATCAGGTCAAGGATGAAACCTGATGCAATGGCTAATACTGTAAACATAGGCTGATAACTCTCCTAAGAAATATTAGTTTCACTTATTGGAACAAGCGCGGATAAAATTTGCCGCAAAACTAATATTACCATATAAATGTATGTGAGGGTAGCCCGCGTAAAGACTATCATCTGCATTAATGCATTCCCATGCAGCAGATGATGTCGGCTTTTTCGCTAAAAAGCTGTTGCCGTTACTCGTACTGTCAGAATAGTGAAATTCATGCGCATTAATTTTTTCACCTGTTTTAGCTAACATATTATCATTCTGTGACTCTAATGTAATATAGCCAAAACGCTTCAATTTAGTAGTCATACTAACTTCACCTTTGATGGCGCCAACCCAATCCCAAGCCTTGCCTTCTACGTCTGTATACTTATCTAAAAGATACATAAAGCCACCGCATTCAGCAATACAAGGTTTTTTCTTCAAAATGAATTCTTTGATGCTGGCAAGCATACTTCTATTTGATGAAAGTTGCTCAGCATACAGTTCAGGATAACCGCCACCTAGAATAAGTCCGTCACATTCTGGCAGTTCAGCGTCATTTAAAGGGCTGAACGGAATAAGTTCTGCGCCCATATCACATAATAAATCCAGCGAATCCTGGTAATAAAAGCAAAAAGCCTTATCCTCGGCAATAGCAATTTTTACCTTTGCAAGTGTTTCAACTTTTGGCACGTTACAATCCAAGTCAGGTGCTGTTCTTGCAATCTCAATAAGGCTTTCTATATCAATGGTAGCTTCTGCCTGCTTAGCCAGACGATCAACTATTACTTGCAAATTGTTGATTTCTTCTGCCGTTATTAGACCAAGGTGCCTGCTCTCAAAACCGCAGCCTTCCATTTTTGGCATGTAACCAAGGAGTTTCACACCGGTTTCTTTTTCAATACTATCCTTATAATACGCATAAGTCATAGGACTTATATTGTTTAAAATTGCACCACGAATATTGCTATCTTCTCTAAAATCTTTAAAACCACGAATTAATGCCGCTAATGACAGCGAAGCACCATTAGCATTTATTACCAAAACAACCGGTGTCTTTGTCACTTTCGCTAATGCATAAGCGCTACCATCAGTTGTAGTACTGATACCATCATAATAACCCATTACACCTTCTAAAACTGCTATGTCACAGTTTCTTGAATTTTTGGCAAGTAAATAGCGACAAATATTCTCTCCTAGCATAAAAATGTCAAGATTGCGCGATTTTGTCCCAACTACTCTGCTGTGAAACATCGGGTCAATATAATCTGGCCCAGCTTTAAAAGCTGCTGTTTTTAATCCCTGGTTAAGTAAGGCTTTTAGTATCGCACACGTGATCGTTGTCTTACCAGAACCACTATTTGTCGCAGTAATCATAAAACGAGGTGCGCTATAATCCATCTTATTCTCCTTTCCTGTTGGCAGAAATAACATACACAGGATTCTGAGCTTTCATTAAATTATATGCTCCAATTTTCTGTGAGCGAGCGCAGAAAACATTCACAATTTCAATTTCGTAGTCACTGTGATTTTTATAATAATCAAGAACAGAAGCAAGTGTCTCGACCGTAATAGCGTTGATCACTACTCTTGCTTCCTGATTTTTCCAATAAATAGTTTCAAGCATCGCATGCAGATTTCCACCGCTGCCACCAATAAAAACACAATCTGGAGCTGGTGCAGCTTTTATTTCTGCAGAGGCTTCACCTGCAATTATTTCTAAATTTTGCACATTGAGTTTTTTGCTATTCAAACCAATTAATTCAATGGCCTCAGGATTACGTTCGAATGCTAAAACTTTACCATGGTTGGCAATCAATGCAAGTTCCACGGAAACAGAGCCGGTGCCAGCACCAATATCATAGATTATATCAGTGCTTTTGGGTGAAAGCTTTGATAAAGATATAGAGCGCACCTCCTGCTTTGTCATTGGTACTTTCGCGCGCACAAAACAATCATCCGGAAGACCATGTACGTAATAACGATCATCAATATTCTTTTCATTTATAATCATCATCACTGATAATGACGGAAATTCCATCCCAACCATCTCACTGGCAAATCCTTCAGTAATCTTTTCATCTGCATATGATAAATTCTCGCCGACATAGACAAACACATCACTATAACCATGATCACAAAGCTCTTTACATAGCCTAGCAGGAGAATTATCTCCGCCTGTCAAGGAAAAAACCTTAGTATTCTGGGCAACAGCTGCTACTAAATTATTATTGCGTCCGTGCATGCTGATTATCTTGGCATCATCCCAAGACATGTCAAGTTTTTGGGCGAAGTAGACTAAAGAACTTATACCACAGAATCGTTTTACTTCGCAGCCAGATAATTTAGCAGCAATGGTTTTTGTCAGACTAAAAAAACCAATGTCACCAGAAACTAAAATGCCAACTACGTCCTTAGCTGGATCAAGTTTATCGATGATTTCCAATATTTTTTTTGTGTTTATTGTATGAAAAACCGTTTTTAGCTCACTAGTATAAGCCGCAAGCATTCTGGAGTCACCAATCAGGACGTTGCTTTCTTCAATAGCAAGCGCAGCCTCCTTAGTCAATAATTCCGGATTTCCTGGTCCAATACCGATTATATTAACTTTTAGCAACTTTATGCCCTCCTTGCTCTATAGGTTTATCGCCACATAACTCTTCAATTCTTGCCAAAATAGACGCAAAATCAATCCCTTCCGGTTCTGGGGCACGTTTAATTACAATAAGCTTTGCACCTGCAGCGATTGCAGCTTTTCTCTTCTCTACAAAACCACCAACACTCCCTGAATCTTTGGAAACTATATATTTGGCCTTCGTATCATTAAACATAGCAATGTTCAATGATTCTGAAAAGGGTCCTTGCATACAGATGATGTTTTTTGGTTTATAACCAAGTTGCAAAGCTTTTTCCAATGAGTTCAGCATTGGCAGTACCCTTATGGTTATTCTTTCCTGATAATCAGTAATTTTTGTGAAATAATCAAGGTTATTACTACCTGTAGTTAAAAAAATATTACCATCAACATGATTAAGAAATTCGACCGCTTCCTGATAAGAATCAAGTTGTATGCAGTCATCAGTTGAACTTTCCTGGCGCAAGAAACGCAGATATTCGCAATTAGCAACTGCACAAGCTTCTTTAATTGTTTTTGTAACTATTACGGCATAAGGATGTGTTGCATCAACAACGCAATCAGGCCTGTTATTTGCAATGAAGGCTATCATTTTTTCAAGATTCATCCGCTCAGCAATTACTTTTAAATTATGCTGAGGTTCAATAAGTGATGCCCCATATTCAGTTGCTACGGAAGCAATGATATCAACATTGCTTGCCTCTAATGCTTTGATTAGTTTGCGACCCTCGCTAGTGCCGGCAATCAACCAAATAAGCGGTTTCTTATTCATCAGATTTTGTAACCTCTTGGTGTAACCATCCTATTGTTTATGACCTCTGTCTGAGAATTGCCAATTATAACTGTTGAAAACATATCAACCTGAGCATCTCGCAATTCAGCCAGGGTCATTATCTCATATTCTTCGCCTTCACGCCCGATATTTCTAACGATGCCGGCAGGAACATCAGCACGTTGATTTTTCAACATGATATCACATGCTTTTTGTAAATAATCGTGCCGTTTAAAACTGGAAGGATTGTATAGACAAATCACAAAGTCAGCTTGGGAAGCCAAATCCAACCGTTTTTCTATTTTCTCCCAAGGAGTCAGAAGATCACTTAGACTAATCAAAGTAAAATCACTAATCAAAGGTGCGCCCAGAACAGCTGCACCACTGCAAGCTGCTGTAATACCAGGAACAACTTCCACTTCGAGTTCAGGATAATCTGCCGCAATTTGGTACATAATACCAGCCATACCATAAACGCCGGCATCCCCGCTGGAAATCATTGCCACAGTTTTGCCTTTAAGAGCTTCATCGATCGCAAGTTTGCAGCGTTCTACTTCTTTTCTCATGCCTGTGCTAAGAAATTCTTTATCTTTATAATCATCCTTAATCAAATCAACATATACGTTATAACCGGCGATGACATCACACGCAGCCAAGGTTTCTTGTGCGCGTTTGGTCATCTGCTCTACCCCACCAGGTCCTAATCCAACAACATATACTTTCTTCGACATATTCTTCCTCCAATTATTATTTGAAATTAACCAGCCAGTCTTTTTTTGCAATTGCCAAAGTTACACCATTTCGACTAGTCTTCGGCAAAACTATTTTGCTGCCACCGCTCACGGCAGCAGCTGATCGCTCGCAAACATTACTTACACCGACGATAGACTGCACAAATTCAGATGAGCTGAATTCTCCTTGCTGGCTTTCCAGTTCATCCGCAGTATAAAATTTTATAGGCAATTTGTATTTTTCAGCAAAAGCTAACAAGCCTTTTTCGTCTTTTTTTAAATCAATAGAAGCAATTCCTGCAATAGCTTTTATATTTATTTTTAATTCATCAAGGTTTTGCAGTACGAGATTCTCGATATCTTTCATTGCAGTATTACGCCTGCAGCCGATGCCCAAATAATAAATTCGAGGCATCAAATTTAGTGTTATAGCAAATGGCTTCAATTCATCATTGTCACCTATAGTTATTCCAACTCTAGCATTTTTATTTCGCACAATGCCTTTTGGTATATCGCCATTTACTTCGTATTTGCTGATAAGACCAATTATTTCATTGTCAACCAAGGCTGCGGCAACTTCTTTGGCCGCATACATGCTGCCTATATGCACGTTATTCTTAGTTGCCCACTCGTCAACAGCAAACAAGCCATTAATGTCCGTTGCAGTTGTGATAACTGCTTGTGCATTAATTTCATGTGCAATTTTTCTTGCTATCACATTCGCGCCACCGATATGTCCGGATAACAAAGGAATAACGAATTTACCTTTTTCATCAATAGAAATGACGGCAGGATCTACTGTTTTGTTTTTGATAAAAGGGGCTATAGCTCTGACTGCAATTCCACAAGACCCAATATATACTATTAGCTGGCTGTCTTCAAACGCCTGTCTTGCAGACTCTTTGCAGCCAGCACTTTTTTTTAGTGAGCTGTCTACCTCAACATATTTTTCTGATGTGTAGACCTCTGTTTCATAATCCAAAGCTTGCAAGCATTTTCTTATACGTAAACTCAACTTTGCTCCGTTTCGCGTATAAGAGAAGATAACTGCTTTCATTTTACAGCCTCTTTCGTTGTTGAAGCCTGCCGGAAGCCATGTGTAAAACCAGGATTATAAAGTTCAGAACGATCGTAGTCGTTACCAAGGAAGCCGCCAACTGTAATTAAAGCCAAGTTGCTTATATTATTAGCTGCAGCTGCTTCTGCCAAGGTTCCGACAGTGCAGCGAACCACTTTTTCATCCGGCCAGGAAGCCTTATAGACTATTGCCGCCGGAGTATCAGCTTCATAACCACCGGCAATCAGCTCTTGTGAAAGTTTTTCTGTCATGCCAGAGCTTAAAAAAATAACCATTGTTGCACCATGCGCAGCGTAATCAGCTATTTTCTGTTTATCAGGAACAGGAGTTCTCCCTTCCATTCTTGTGATAATTACAGACTGGCTGACATTAGGTAAAGTGTACTCCGCCTTCAAAGCAGCCGCAGCAGCACAAAAAGAACTGACTCCCGGAACAACTTCAAAATCCAGGCCCTTTTTCCGCAATATATCCATCTGTTCTCTGTGAGCACCATAAACACTCGGATCACCTGTATGCAATCTTACAACTAATTTACCAGCCTCTGCAGCGGGAACCATGGCATCAATAACTTCTTCTAAAGTCATAAAGGCACTATCCATTACGATGCATTCAGGCTTCGCATATTTTAACAAACCAGGATTAACTAAAGAACCTGCATAAATAATCAAATCCGCTTTCTCTAATAAATCCTTGCCTTTAACTGTTATAAGATCAATCGCTCCTGAACCAGCGCCAACAAAATAAATCATGCTTGATCAAACTCCTTTTCTTTAACTAAAATTATGGAAAAATAGCTGCTTTTTTCATCTATATCTTTTAAATTGCGGTATACCTTTTCCCCTGGCAAGCCACACCGCTCAACCATTGCCGCATTATTAAGCAGCCCGCGCTCTTCAAGTTCGTCGCGTACCTTTTTAATTTCACTTGCAGATTTCATTAATACCTTATTACCGGGTCCATCCAAAAACCGTATAGACTCTTTGTAACTGCCAGGCAAAATAATAAGAGGCTCTGCCCTTTCACAAAGAGAAACATTTAATTTAGCAGCTACCGCACAGAATGATGTTACACCTGCAACTAATTCAGATTCGTAACCAGCCGCTAAAACAAGTTTATGTACATAAATACAGGTTGCATAAACAGTAGGGCAACCTAAAGTAATGAAGACAACATTTTTCCCAGCATCCAGCAATTCCGTCACTGCATCTTTTGCTTCTTCATGTGCTTTGTCCATCATTGCTTTATCTTTGGTCATTGGCATATATATGTACAATTGTTCCTTTTTGCCAATATCAACAACTTGTCTAATAATATCTTTAGCAGTCATTGTATCTGTGTCACCTTTAGGCATTGCAATTACATCACATTCATTCAACAATCTTACTGCTTTCAAAGTCAAAAGTTCCGGATCCCCCGGGCCAATTCCAACGCAATAAAGTTTACCTTTCATCTAAACAGCACTCCCTTATTTATTAATTAGTATGTAGTTTTATTAATTCATCAGCACAGCTAGTCTTGCCCAATACACCATGAACATTTGAAAACATTAAGGCACCAGTCTTAATCTTTCCGTGCACTCGTTGCTGCATGTAATAATCTATACGATCGGTGATTTTCGGAATAACCTTATCATTAATTTTTTCTCTCTTCAAAATTTTCACGGCCTCATCTGTAGTCAAGGCGCTGGCAATTTCCAGTCCTAAATCTTTTGACGCTCCTGCAAACATAGCATATAGTGCCAAAACATCCGTTCTGCAGTCTGCGTATTTTGAATGCGTATTCATAACTCCTTGTGCCAATTTTATTAATTTTCCCGAATGCCCGATAATAAGTAAACTTTTAAAACCTTTAAACACCGCATAGTCCAAAAGCTCGCCAACAAAATTACTGCAGGTAACTGCATCAGCAATAGATAAATTGAGAATGTTCTTTGTAAAATCCTGACCATAATTACCGAAAAACACTAACAGATTTTCATTACCCTTGCTTTTTTGAACATCCATTTCAACATACATTGTATCCACTAAAGCTTTTTCACTCATTGGTTCTACAATTCCACTTGTGCCAAGTATAGACAAGCCACCAACTATCCCCAAACGAGGATTGAAAGTCTTCTTTGCAATTTCAACGCCTTCAGGTATAGATATCGTTACTTCCAAGCCACCAATATATCTGTTTTCTCTGGCAATACTTGTTACAGAATCAATTATCATCTTACGTGGGACCGGATTAATTGCTGGAGTACCAACAGAACATGCCAAGCCAGGCATAGTAACTTTGCCTACGCCAACACCACCAAGCAGTTTTACGCCTTCATCTGCACATTTTTTGACTGCAGCGTAAATAAGAATGCCATTTGTGTCATCCGGATCATCTCCGGCATCTTTGCGTATAGCGCACGATGCTATACCGTCAGAGATTAAGGAGTCCTCGACTTCCAAATTCAGCAATATCCCTTTTGGGGTATCAATCTTTATGTAATCAACTTTCTGTATAGAAAAAAGCATTTCTGCCGCTGCTTTGGCTGCCGCCGCAGCACAAGTACCTGTCGTATATCCATAACGGAGTTTTTTTCCTTCAAACACTCTATATCCTTCCACTTCTTACTCCTTACAAATGTGACATAAAAACTTTAATTCTTCCAGAAAAAAATAAACCTCTGCAGAATCGCAGAGGTTTGAGAAACTAACCAAAGGTGCCTATACACCTTATCAATGGGGCTATCTCCATCGCTCGTGGATTACAGCATTGCATTTAGGATGGTTCCTGACTTGAACGTTTCGCGTTCATCACAGTGGCGGGACCGTGGCGGATTTTCACCGTTCTTACCATTTGAGCTTTCACAAGCACCTAAACATTATTAAATTACTTTGCAATTATAACACACACAAGCATTAAAATCTACATCGTATAGTAATAAAATAGCTAAGTACCAAGTATTAAGAATGACGAAGCACTGATGATTAATGCTTTAAACTTTTTATAAACTGAACAAATCAAATATAATTTTATGTTATACTAATATAGTAGTTTAATTTTATACTATCTTTTATAAGTAATTTTAAAATATTAAGAAAGACTAACTATTTAAAGTCAAGCCCGAAATGAAAAGAACTGCAACAGGTTTGGTTCCGAACAGATTGGTTAAGCAGTATCAAAAAAGAACACGACAAAAAGAGCGTCGTTCTAGGCGCTCAAAAAAACAGTATGGTTGGAAATTACGCTACGAGATTGTATGCCTGTCTGGTTTTTTCTAAGGCGTATATGAGCCTAACAAGCTTCTTTGTAGCATGAGAAATTGCAACATTGTAATGCTTGCCTTCGGAGCGTTTTTTTGCAAGATAGGCAGCAAAGGTTGGGTCCCAATGGCAAACAAACTTGGCAGCGTTGAAAATAGCATAACGCAGATACCGAGAGCCTCGTTTCTCCATGTGGGAGTGGGAGGATATCAGTTGTCCGGATTGGTATGTAGAGGGAGAAAGCCCAGCATAAGCCAGAATCTTGTCTGGTGAGTCAAAACGAGAAAAGTCTCCGATTTCAGCGAGAATCATGGCTCCCATACGATAGCTGATGCCCGGTATGGTCAGAATGGGGGATTGAAGCTCATCCATGATAGACTTAATTTCCGTCTCGATTTCGGCAATCTCTGCATCCAACTCTTGGATCAGCTTAATGGTGTGCCGCAGTTCAAGCGACTTAGCTGACATCCGAGAGCCAATGGAATCTCTAGCGGCGTTACGAATTTCAATGGCTTTCTCACGACCGTAACGACCTTTGGAAATAGTGCTCAAGAGTAATGTTAAATGGGTTAAATTTGTGTTGGCAACCTGAGTGGCACCAGGATATTTGCTCAGAAGTGCGTAAATGGAGACTATGTGGAGCGTCGGAACCAGCTTTTCAAGCTCTGGAAACAAAATCGTGACTAAACGGGCAATGGACTGTTTGAGTTGCGCTCGTTCCTTTACCTTGTCAAAACGATAACGGGTCAATGACTTTAGCTCTTCGTTATGGTATGCTGTGTCTGTGTAGGACTTGAGGTTCACATCAGACATGAGCATAGATGCAATCATTTGAGCATCAACCTTATCGGTCTTAGTTTTTCTAAGGCTGAGACTCTTCCTGTAAAGATTAGTATGGAGAGGGTTGATAACAAAGGTGGGTAGACCTTTGTCGAGTAAGTAGCTCAGAATGTTGTAGCTGTAATGTCCTGTGGCTTCAAGCCCTACTTTTATTTTGTCTGAAATTCCGGACACAGAGTGAATCCTTTGAAACAGGTCATTAAAGCCGTTCATGGTATTGGGGATGGTAAATACATCTTGCAGCACTTTCCCCTCCGAACTGATGATAAAGCAGTCGTGCTTGTCCTTTGCGACATCGATCCCGACATAAATCATAGCATCAACCTCTTTCACAAAATAGATTTGATACTGCTTGGGACCACAGAACTCTTTGCGCTTGTAACCTTGTTCCACATAAACCGTCGTGCGGTATCTAACTGATTAACAAACTTACAAAGAGACTGTGGTTGGAGCCTTTCTGCAACCATCAAGTGGTAGGGGAATGAAACCAATCCACAGTATTATCTCTTACAGTGTAGCACAAAGCCCTTGGAGAGGGGCTCTAATAACTACTACTCTATAATACAAGGTGGAATTCAATGACACATCTACCAGTTCTAATCTATGATTTAGCTATGATA
>CAYRVN010000020.1:0-18972 GCA_964427675.1 uncultured Acidaminococcales bacterium | reverse complement strand
GGCACTCAGATTGAAAGCATCAAAAGAGCTGAAGACCGCGAACTGTTCAAAGAAACAATGGAGAAAATCAACCAGCCGATTCCGGAAAGTGCAATCGTTGAGACGGTCCGTGCGGCTAAGGAATTTGCCAATAAAGTTGGCTTTCCGCTTATCGTCAGACCAGCTTATACTTTGGGTGGTACCGGCGGCGGCATCGCAGCTAACGAAGAGGAACTTGATGAAATCGTCAACAAAGGTTTGAAATACAGCCTTATCGGCCAGGCACTGATTGAACGCAGTGTAGCTGGCTGGAAAGAAATAGAATACGAAGTAATCCGTGATGCTGATGACAATTGTATTACCATCTGTAACATGGAAAACCTCGATCCTGTCGGTGTTCATACCGGCGACAGCATCGTAGTTGCTCCTTGTCAGACTCTTAATGACCGTGAAGTGCAAATGCTGCGTACCGCGTCAATTGATATTGTCCGTGAACTTGGCGTGCAAGGCGGCTGCAACGTGCAATTCGCGCTTGATCCTGATTCCGAGCGCTATATCGTAATAGAAGTTAATCCGAGGGTAAGCCGTTCTTCAGCTTTGGCATCAAAAGCAACAGGTTATCCGATAGCAAAGGTTGCCAGCAAGATAGCAGTTGGCTATACTCTGGACGAGATTCAAAACGCGGTCACCAAGAAAACGACTGCTTGCTTTGAACCTGCTTTGGACTACGTAGTGTTGAAAATCCCGCGTTGGCCTTTTGATAAATTCGTATCGGCTGACAGGACACTGGGAACGCAAATGAAGGCTACCGGTGAAGTAATGTCAATTGAAAGAAATATGGAAGCAGCAATGCTGAAATCCGTACGTTCTTTGGAAATCGGCCTGACACACCTGGAAATACCTGAACTTAAGCTGCTTACCGACCAGGAAGTATTTGATAAGATTCAGGATGTCAATGACGAACGCTTCTTCGTAATTGCTGAAGCTTTCCGTCGTGGCAAAGCGCTTGAAGAAATTCACCTGATTACCAAAATTGACCGCTTCTTCCTGCGTAAAGTCCATAACATTGTCGACATGGAAAAAGTTATCAAAAATGAACCGATGACGGAAGAAGTAATGCGTAAAGCCAAGAAAATGGGTTTTGCTGATGCTACCATCGGTGAATATATAGGAAAGTCGGCTCTTGAAGTGCGTGAAATGCGTAAAGCTTGGGGAATCATACCAACCTACAAAATGGTTGATACCTGTGCCGCAGAGTTTGAAGCACACACTCCGTATTATTACTCCACCTATGCTACTGAAGATGAAGTAATTGTATCCGACAAGAAGAAAGTAGTGGTGCTTGGTTCCGGTCCAATTCGTATCGGTCAGGGTGTTGAGTTTGACTACTGCTCGGTACATTCTGTCTGGGCTTTGAAGGAGCTTGGCTACGAAACGATTATTATCAATAACAACCCTGAAACAGTAAGTACTGACTTTGATACATCAGATCGCCTGTATTTCGAGCCTTTAACGCTTGAAGATGTTCTGAACATCATTGAAAAAGAAAAACCTGAAGGTGTTATCGTACAGTTCGGTGGTCAAACGGCAATTAATCTTGCCGGCCAGCTAGATAAATGTGGCATCAAGATTCTTGGTTCCAGCGTTGACAGCATTGACTCAGCAGAAGACAGAGAGCGTTTTGATGAGCTTCTGACTGCTGTAAATATTCCACGCCCTCAAGGCCATACAGTATTTGATATTACCGGAGCTTTGAAAGCTGCTAAAGATGTCGGCTATCCTGTCATGGTTCGCCCTTCTTATGTCTTGGGCGGCCGTGCGATGGAAATAGTCTACAGCGATGATGAACTAAGACACTACATGACAAGTGCAGTTAAAGCGTCCAAAGAGCATCCGGTGCTTGTTGACCATTACCTGATGGGAACAGAAGTAGAAGTTGACGCCATTTGCGATGGTACTGACGTTTTGATTCCTGGCATCATGGAACATATCGAACGTGCCGGCGTTCATTCCGGCGATAGCATTGCGGTTTACCCGCCACGCAGCCTGAGCGAGCAAGTCATTAAAACAATCATTGATTACACAAATAAACTGGCACTTGGACTTGAAGTACACGGCATGATCAATATCCAATTCATCGTGCGTGATAATCAGGTATATGTCATAGAGGTTAATCCGCGTTCCAGCCGTACAGTACCTTTCCTGAGCAAAGTAACCGGCATAGCGATGGTTAATGTTGCTACGAAGGCTGCTATGGGAATTTCCATCCGCGAACAAGGCTTAAAACCTGGCCTTGGCTTCTTCCCGGATTACTATGCGGTAAAAGCTCCGGTCTTCTCCTTCAATAAGATGTCTGATGTTGATATCACGCTTGGACCTGAGATGAAGTCCACAGGCGAAGTAATGGCTATTGATTATCAATACTCACGTGCTCTTTATAAAGCCTGCATAGCGTCCGGCATTAACATACCAAACGAAGGTGCCATCCTGATTACGGTTGCTGACATGGACAAACCAGAGGCTGCTGAAATTGCTTCCGGCTTTGCGGATCTCGGCTACGAAATCATAGCTACCGGCGGTACGGCAAACTTCCTGCAGGAAAAAGGCATTAATGTGACTGTGGCAACTAAACTGAGCGAAGGTACGCCAAACATTCTTGATGACATAAAACAAGGCCGCATTGCCATGGTAATCAATACCTTAACACATGGCCGTGATGTTGCACGTGATGGTTTCCAGATCAGGCGCTCAACAGTTGAACACGCTATACCATGTTTGACTTCTATCGATACAGCAAGGGAACTGCAGCATGTCATGTCCGCTATGCGTCGTCGTCGTATGGTGAGCATTATAGCTCTTCAAGATTTAGCTTGGGAGGGATGATTGTTGACAAAAGTTATCGTAGACGCCAAGGTTATCGGCCAGAAGATGCTCTCGCACGATGTGCGGCAGATTGATTTTCTGGCTCCGGAAATCGCACGTCAGGCTTTGCCTGGACAATTTGTCAACGTGCAGACAAGCACTCATACGGCACCTCTCTTGAGACGTCCGTTAGGAGTCGCAAATGTTGATCCGGAAAAGGGTGTTCTGACGCTTATATATCGCATTATAGGCGAGGCTACGCATATTCTCGCTGACGCCTGTACTGGCGATAGAATTAGTATTATAGGCCCTTTGGGTCATGGATTTGATTTACAAGCCAAAAAACCACTGCTTATCGGCGGTGGTTTAGGTTTGGCACCTTTGGTTTATCTGGCCAAAAACTTCTGCCCGAATCCCGTTGAAATATTGATGGGTGGCAGAACCGAAAAAGAATTGTTCTGGACGGATATTTTTCAGGATTTGTGCGAGGCAATTCATATAACTACAGATGACGGCAGCTTGGGTGAAAAAGGCACGGTATTGGCTCTTTTACCGGAGCTTTTGCAAAAAGGCGGTTATGATTGTGTCTATGTATGTGGCCCCGAGCCTATGATGAAGGCTGTAGTTGAGGTTGCCGCAAAATTCGAAGTTCCCTGCCAGATTTCACTCGAAAAATATATGGCCTGTGGCTTGGGAGCTTGTCTTTCCTGCTCTTGCGGCGGCGTGCACAAAAGGCTTAAAGTATGTACCGACGGCCCCGTATTTTGGGCGCAGGAGGTGACGGAATGGTGAGTGCTTTGTACGATAATAGACTAGCGGTTGAGATTGCTGGCCTGAAAATGAAAACGCCGGTGACGACTGCTTCCGGAACTTTTGGTTTTGGCCTGGAGTTCCAGGATTTTCTCGATTTGGAAAAAGTCGGTGCCGTTACTGTCAAAGGTACAACCTTGGAACCACGTGCCGGCAATAAAGGCCAGAGGGCAGTAGAAACGCCATCAGGCATGCTGAATTGTGTTGGTCTCGAAAACCCAGGCTCTGATTATTTCATAGAACATACTTTGTCGGAACTCAAAAAAATTGATGTTCCTGTAATTGTCAATATAGCTGGTTCTACGCCCGAAGAATACGGCGAGCTTGCCAAAAAGCTTGATATAGAGGGCGTACATGCGATAGAGATCAATATATCCTGTCCGAATGTTAAGCATGGCGGTATCGCCTTTGGTACTTGTCCGGAGAGCGCTGCGGAAGTTGTCAGAGCGGTTAAAGCTAATACAGGTAAAATTGTAATAACGAAGCTGTCTCCTAATGTCACGGATATCGTGGAAATGGCTTTGGCTGCCCAGGAAGCAGGCACTGATGCTCTTTCCTTGATTAATACGCTGATTGGTATGAAAATCGATATAGACCGCCGTAAACCAGTCCTTGGTAACGTGATGGGTGGGTTGTCAGGACCGGCTGTAAGACCTGTAGCCGTACGCATGGTTTATCAGGTAGCACAAAAAGTCAATGTTCCTATTATTGGCATGGGCGGTATTATGAACGCTGAGGACGCAATCGAATTCTTTCTGGCGGGAGCTAGCGCTGTAGCTGTTGGCACTGCTAATTTCTGCGATCCACGTCTGGCAGAAACCATTTCCCAGGGAATGCTGTCTTATCTCGATCGCCATGGATTTAAAAATATCCGGGAGATAATTGGCTTAGCGCTGCCAAAATAATTTGACTGTTTAAGCAATCTGATAAGAGGTGACAAAATGGGATATGATGACCGTTTGATAGTTGCGCTTGATTTCTCAACTTTGGATGAGGCAAAGAAGTTGGTTCTGGAACTGGGTGAGAGCGTCAGCTACTATAAAGTTGGTATGGAGTTATATTATGCTGCCGGCAATGATGCAATAAAATTCTTGAAGGAACAAGAAAAACACGTTTTTCTTGACTTAAAGCTGCAGGATATACCGAATACCGTTGCCAAGAGTTTGTCAGTACTTACAGCTTTAGGCACGGATATGCTTAATGTTCATGCTGTTGGCGGCGCCAAAATGATGGCGGAAGCTGCAAAGGCTGTTAAAGAAACCGCAGCTAAAATGAATAAACCTGCGCCAAAACTTATCGCTGTAACTGTTTTGACCAGTATGGATGAAGCGCAATGGGCGGATCTTAGTTACCAAAAGACTATAGCCGAGCAGGTAGTAGCGTTGGCACTGCTGGCCAAAAAGTCCGGTTTGGATGGTGTTGTTGCTTCACCGCAGGAAGCTGCGGCAATTCGTAAGGCATGCGGCCCGGATTTCCTAATCGTTACACCGGGTGTACGTCCGGCAGGCGTTGCGCTAAACGACCAAAGCAGGGTTGCAACACCAGCGGGTGCTTTTAAAAATGGTTCAAGTCATATAGTAGTTGGCAGACCAATTACCCAAGCAGAAGACAAAGTTGCCGCAGCTAAAGCCATCGTGGCAGAAATCAGGGGTGTATAAAAATGAATGAACAAGATGTTATGAAATTATTGGAAGAAACACAGGCTGTATTGCATGGACATTTTCTGCTTACATCCGGTTTGCACAGCCCGATGTATGTGGAAAAGTTCAATGTTCTGCAACATCCTAAATACACGGAAATGCTCTGTAAGGAGCTTGCTGCACGTTATGCCAATGATAATGTCGAACTCGTTGTAGGTCCAATGACAGGCGGTATTCTGCTTGCTCACGAGGTTGGCAAACAACTTGGTACCCGTGCGATTTTTACTGAACGTGAAGATGGTAAAATGGCTTTGAAACGTGGTTTCCATATCGAACCGGGAACGCGCGTATTGATAGTTGAGGATATTGTTACTACTGGCGGCAGTGTAGTAGAAGTATTGAATGTTGTTAAAGAACATGGCGGTATACCGGTTGGTATAGGTCTTCTGGTTGACCGCAGCGGCGGTAAGGTTGATTTTGGTTTGCGTACTGAAGCTTTGCTGCATTTGAATGTTGAAACCTTTAAGCCGGAAAGCTGTCCGCTTTGTGCACAAAATGTTCCTTTTACGAAACGCGGCAGAACAGGCAAATAATAATTTCAAATAAAAAATCAGGGCGACACGCAGCGTATAAAAATGCTGCCATCTGCCCTGATTTTTTTGTTGGGTTTAATATTGTTGATATAAAAAAATAAAGACCAGGAATCTCCTGATCTTTTTGTTTAATATTTGGTGGCCCCGGCAGGATTCGAACCTGCGACCTTTTGATTCGTAGTCAAACGCTCTATCCAGCTGAGCTACGGAGTCACGACTTAACAAAAAATATTATATATTGTATGGTTTTTTTTGTCAACTTTATTTATAGATATTTAGATAAAAAAATACTTCGTTTATGCATAAATTACCTCTTGACTTTGCAGAGTAAGATGATTATAATCAGTTCATAAGTTCAAATAGTTATTGCGATGACGGAGAAAAGTACTTTTTGGTGACGTCCTTAGAGAGCCGGGATGGTGGAAACCGGTGGCGAAAACATAGAGGAAGTTCCCTCCCGAGCTGCCAGCTGAAAATAAGTAGGTGGAGCCGTTGCCCGCGTTAAGGGATTGAGAGTGGATGCAAAAGCATTCCAAATTGGGTGGTACCACGGCTGAAAGTTCGTCCCAGAGCCGGTGGTATTTTTTTTGGAGTTTTTGCGTCAAATTGGGTGGTACCACGATATTTTATCGTCCCTTTAGAGGGGCGTTTTTTTATGCCCCAAAACACGACTATATTTTTGTGGGAGGTCTTATTAATGTCAGTGTCACTTGCTATTCTAATTCTTTATATTGTTGCTCTATTTGCTATCAGTTGGTTCGCGAAGAAGCGCAGCGAAGGTACTACGGAAAACTATGCTCTTGCCGGACGTAAATTGAATGCGCCTTTGATTGGCGTCTCCATTATCGGATTGGCTGTTGGCGGTGCTTCCACAATCGGTGTTTCGGAGCATGCCTTCAAGGTGGGCTTATCAGCTGGCTGGTATACAGCCGCCTGGGGCATTGGTGCTATCGTAATGGGAATGTTTCTTGCTGAAAAATACCGCAAGGCAAATATTACGACTGTTTCCGAACTGATTGAGCGTCACCATGACAGCAAGGCGGTTGTTTTAGGTGTTATCTGCCAGATCATCATTCAACTCGTCATCATTTCTTTGCAATATATTGCCGGCGGCAGTATCATCAGCGCTATTATGCCGGAAATAGGTTTTAAAACGGGCGTTATGATCAGTGCTGTGACCTTCATCGGTATTACCTTTATCGGTGGTATGTGGTCAGCAAGCTTATCAAATATCCTCAATATAATTTTGATT
Source organism: uncultured Acidaminococcales bacterium (assembly GCA_964427675.1). Lineage (GTDB taxonomy): Bacteria > Bacillota > Negativicutes > Acidaminococcales > Acidaminococcaceae > RZYP01. The sequence goes on along the minus strand of CAYRVN010000020.1, from coordinate 11,836 downwards.
TATGGTGGCATTGCAGTTGCAACAGTAATTCAATTCACTAAGGTTGGCGGTTTAAGCGGCCTTGGAATGAACCTGCCAGCAAACGTACCATGGTTTGATCCTGTTGCAGGTGTCGGAATTAAAGGCATCATGTCCTGGATTGTTGTTTTGGTTACGGTTAATCTTTCTCTGCAAAGCATTATTCAAATTTCGCTTGGCGCGAAAGATGCCGCTACTGCTCGTAAAGGCTTTGTCTGGGGTGGTATCCTGATGGTTCCTGTAGGCTTCATGTCGGCATTGCTTGGAATTTGTGCTAAGGCGGCTTATCCGACCGCTAATGCGGCACTTGCCTTGCCTCAAGCTATTGTAGAGCTGCAACCTCTTTTGGCAGGTTTAACATTGGCTGCTTTGTGGGCTGCTGATGTTTCCACAGCTTGCAACTTGCTTTTAAGTGCAGGGACTCTTTTCTCAAAGGATATTTATAAACGTTACATAAATCCTGCTTGTGATGAAAGCAAACAATTATCTGTTATGCGTTTAAGTGTCATTATTTCTGGTATTGTAACAGTTGGCATGGCCATGATGGTTTCCGGCATTCTGAATACTATCATGATGGGTCTTAGCCTGACTGCTGCCTTCAGTATCATCGTCATAGTTGCGTTGTTCTTCCCCCAATACGCCTGCAAGGCTGCTGGTTTCAATACCATGCTGGTTGGACTTGTTTTATTGGTTGCCTGGCAGTTAGTACCGGCAATTCGTATTTTCCCTCATGTTATTTATTTGGAATGGGTGGCTTGCATTATAACTTACGTTGTGACGGCAATTGTTGCTCCGGAGAAAAAAGTTTTACCTGTCGCTTGTCCTGAAGAGGAAACTGCTTGATAATTTTGTTATGCAAACCCCATGGGCTTATACCCCATGGGGTTTATTGTTTTTTATGATTGATAATGTTAAGATAAAACAAAAGCTGGATAAAGGTGGTAGCTGCTTTGAACATATTGTTGGCCGAGGATGATAAGCAATTAGGCAGTTTGTTATCAACCATGTTAAGACGAGCAGATTTTCAGGTTACTTGGGTAGAATGCGGCGAAGAGGCTTATGAAAAAGTATATAGTGCTGACTATGAGGTTTTGATACTTGATTGGATGATGCCTGGGTTAAGTGGTGTTGGTTTATGCCAAAGATTACGGTCAGAAAATTACCAAGGAAAAATTTTATTATTAACTGCACGTGACAGCGTCGAGGATAAGGTTTCAGGTTTGGACAGCGGTGCAGACGACTATCTTGTTAAACCTTTTGAATTCCCGGAACTTGTTGCCAGAATACGGGCTTTGGCAAGACGTGCGGAAAATTATCTGCAAGAAGAGGCAGATTATGGTGATTTAAAATTAAACAGAAGCGCCGAGACTCTTAGCAACAAAAATGGCACTATCCAATTGAGTCCGCGTGAGTTTAAAATTGTTGATATTTTATTGCTCAACAGAGATAAGGTAATTCCTCGCGAAATGTTGATGGATCGTGTCTGGGGTATTGACGGTGATATAACCACTAATAATCTTGACGCCCATATCAAGCTTTTGCGAAAAAAAATAGCACAAATCACTTCGGAAGAAATAATTAAAACTGTGCGTGGTGTGGGCTACAAAATTGAGAGGTAATCATGTTTGAACGCTTACGCAAGAAACTAACAGGAATATATATGCTGATTTTCAGCCTCTTTCTGGTTGCTTTTGCCTGTGCAAGTTTTTATGTGGTCTTAATGGCTTTTGCCAGTGAAGAAACAGAGATCATGCGTGAATTGGTTCGTCATGAGGGGGAAGAATATGTAGATGACAGGGAACTGCCTGTCACAGCGCAGACTGTTGCTGATGGGCAAGGGTTTGCTTATATGCTTTCGCCTGATGGCAAGGTTGTTATTGATCAGCTTACCGAATCCTCTTACGCTAAGCATATTATAGCGAAAAAAGGCGAATGGCCGGAAACTGACGAGGATGCGTCTTTTCTTCTTTTTGTTAAAGATAACGGCGAAAGATCCTTGTTTATAGCGGCACGCAGCGAACTGATTGAAAATGGCAAAAGCCTTGGTACTCTATATATGTTTAGAAATTTAACTGTATACTATCAAGCCGTATTAACTTCGGCTGGCATAATATTTCTTTTGGTTTTATTATTTTTAGCAATTGCGGGCTACATTGGCTATTATTTAGCGGGAAAGAATCTGGAACCAATTAAGACAGCTTTTCAACAACAAAAAGAATTTGTTGCTGATGCTTCCCATGAGCTGCGTACTCCTATGACAGTTCTCACCATGGCAGCAGAAGCTCTCAGTACTGATAAAGAAAGTAAGTACAGCGATTTTGCAATGCGCGTTGTCAAGGACATTAAGTTTGAAACTAAAAAAATGAATAGTTTGGTAGAAAATCTGCTGACCTTAGCGCGTGGTGACAGTAAAGCCTGGAAAATGGATTTATCGTGGTTTTGCCTGAATGACGAAATTGAACAAACATTAATTAGCTTAAATTATTTAGCGGAAACGAAGGGCGTTCATTTTTCCTGGCAGCTGGCAGAGGAAAAAATAGATATTTTTGCTGATAAGCGCATGCTGATGCAATTGATTACTATATTAGTGGATAATGCTTTAAAATATACAGAAGAGGGCAAGAAGGTTTCCTTAAGCCTGAAAAAAGAAGATAACAAAGCTGTGATAACCATAAAAGACGAAGGTATTGGTATGAATGCCGAAGACCAAACGCGTATATTTGAGAGATTTTATCGTGTAGACAAGGTGAGGTCTCGTATTAATGGCGGCTTTGGATTGGGGCTGCCGATTGCCAAGCTTATCGTTAAAAAACATCATGGTAATATTTCAGTAAGCAGTACCTTGAATGTTGGCAGTAGTTTTGTTGTCAAGCTGCCTTTAAACTTTAAAGACAAATGAATTAGTAAAACCGGTACCGCATTACCTCTTTTGGAGTTTCTGCGGTACCGGTTTTTTGTTTTCAGCTGATTTTCATCCTTATCCGGTATATTGTCTATAAACTAGACGCTTTTATCTTGGAGGAGGATGATTTTATGCCTAAGAAATATTGGTTAGGACTCTACCTTTTGGTATTTATATTGCTTTTTGCTTACAATGGTTCGCTGCTGATCACTGACAGCGTGGAATCCAATTATGCTTTGACGGCTAAAGAAATGCTACAGAGCGGCGATTGGTTATCTCCGCAAATTTATGGCAACTATTGGTATGATAAGCCGGTTATGTTTTATTGGCTGACGGCGATTGCTTACAAAATATTCGGCTTTACAGAATTCGCGTCTCGTTTTTTTCCAGCCGTATTTGGCGTATTGGCGGTTTCTTTGGCTGCTTTCGGCGGCAAAAAACTTTATTCGGAGAGAGCGGGATTCCTTAGTGCCGTGGTTCTTGCATCATCACTTGAATTTTTTCTGATCAGCAAATCGATTATTACTGATTCAGTATTATTTTTGTTCTTTAATGCGGCGCTTCTCTTTTTCTATTTGGGCTATCGTGAGCACAATGGAAAATACTATTACGGAACTTATATCTTTTGTGCTTTGGCTACCTTAACTAAAGGACCAATAGGATTTTTGCTTCCAGGTTTGATTATCTTCCTTTTCTTGCTGACGGAGAATGCCTGGCGTGAGTTAAAAAACATGAAACTATTTTCCGGAACCTTGTTGTTTATGATAATAGCAGTCCCCTGGTACATGGCCATGTACCTGACTCATGGTGCTGATTTTATCAATGTTTTCTTCGGTACACACAACTTTTTACGTGCTACCGTTTCTGAACATCCACGAGACAATGTAATTTACTTTTATACACTGGTTCTCTTATTAAGTTTTTTCCCTTGGGTAGGCCTATTGCCGGCAACAATCAAGCATTATTTGAGGAATGAAGGCAAATGGGTAAAGCCACCAAGACAGGAGACATTTTTGTTCATCTGGGCTTTTACGATTTTCTTTTTCTTTCAAAATATGGCTACTAAATATTTGACATATACCTATCCTATGTTGTTCCCTTTGGCCTTGCTGGTAGGCAGCTGGCTTGACGTAAAAAGCAAAAATTCAACATTGAGAAACACATTGCTGTACAATTTTTCCTTCTATATTTTGTTGGTAGGGGCAGCTTTTTGGGTAGACAGAACAAAACAATTTGAAGTGCATTCTGAATGGCAGCTGTTGTTTATAGCTGTTTTAGGTATGGTTGGCTGTGTTTACTACTATATGCTTGGTAATAGGAAAGCAGTGGTTTTTGGTATTGCTTTGACAGCAATCTTTTTTAATATAGGTTTGATTCGCAATGTTTGCATGCCTCTCACGGATTTACGTTCTGCCAAGAGCATTGCACTAGAACTCAAAAAGGATTATCCTGACAAAAGAATAATAGCCAGCTATGGCGATTATCCAACATCTGCTGTATTTTACTCAGGCAAGAAGATTGTTAAATTGCTGCCAGCTGATAAGGTGGAAAGCTTTAAACCGGAAGCTTTCAGTTGGACCAGCAAGAATATTATGCCCTATGCAGCAATTGAAGATATTCAGAATTCAGAAGAGGCAATTGTAATTTTACCGAAAAAAGAATATAACAAGTTAAAAAAAGATAGTGGTGATCGTTGGATTTTATTGGCGGAAGTAAATGATCGCTATATACTTAAGGATTAGCAAAAATCGGTATTATTTTCCTGCAGTTGATTCTAAATTTTTGATTAGATTACAAGAAACTTTTTATTTTTAATATTTTAAAGCAGGTATATTAAAAGTTTTGCCTAATATATAAGTTTTGACAAGCGATAAGCATGTTATTATAAAAACAATGATTATTTTTTGGAGGTAAAGCTATGCCGAAATCAATTAACCAAAAAGCAAAATTGTTGTATATACAGAAATTTTTGCTTGAAGAAACAGATGAAAATCATCCACTGACAGTTAATCAGATTATAAACAAATTGGCTGAGCAGGGTATAAACGCAGAACGTAAGAGCATTTACGATGATATAGAAACCTTAAGAGATTTTGGACTTGATGTTATTTGTATCCGCAGTCGTTCCAATTCTTATTTTGTTGGAGAGAGGGCTTTTCAATTGCCCGAACTAAAGTTATTGGTTGACGCCGTGGAAGCATCTAAATTTATTACTGGCAGAAAGACTTTGGAGTTAATAAAGAAATTGGAAGGCTGTACGAGTAAATATCATGCAAAATCCTTGCACAGGCAAGTTATTGTCAAAGACAGGATAAAGAATATGCATGAGAGTATTTACTACAATGTGGATAAACTTCATCAGGCTATTGCGGATAAAAAACAAATCAGCTTCAAGTACATGGAGTGGACGATAGATAAAGATGAAAAATTCCGCAAAGATGGTGTCAGGTATATCGAAAACCCTTGTTCATTATGCTGGGACAATGACAATTATTATCTGATAACCTTTAATAGTAAGCACAAAAAGAACTTGCATTATCGTGTTGATCGTATGGCAGATGTTACTGTTCTGAACGCTCCTTGCGAAGATTGTGAAGAGAACAAATCATTCGACGTTGTAAGTCACGCGCAAAAACATTTTGGTATGTATGGCGGCGAAGAGACAAACGTTGAACTGCAATTTGAAAAGTCTTTGGCTGGCGTTGTTATTGACCGCTTCGGCAAAGATATCGCAATAAAGAAGGCCGATGAAAATAATTTTATTATTTCCGTTGATATTGCTGTCAGTCCTGTCTTTTTTGGCTGGCTGGCGAGTCTAGGCAGCAAGGTAAAAGTATTGGGCCCATCCTGGGTAAAAAGAGAATTAGGAAAAAACTGCAAGAAGATTTTAAATTATTATAAATAGTGAGGTTAAGTATGGAGCAAGATAATATTCTGGAAATTAAATATCCGCATCCACATTTTAAGCCGCAGGCAAATTATTCAGATGAGATTGATGAAGAAGGCTGTATAGACAGTGATATCGGTTATCTGGAAGGAGATTTCTCTGACGAAAGGCCTTATCGTGTTGAGTGCTGGGCAATTGATGAGGTAAAAATGGCAACAATCTACTTCTCGGACCGAAACATAAGAAAATGGCACAAAGATGACCTGGTGAAATATCTTGAAGATGAGCACTTGGTAAGCTGGCTGCAGGATAGAAAAAATATCCAGTGCCGCCATATCAAAGATGATTTAGATATTTCTATGTGGGCAGTAAATGTTAAACTCTGTGATGCTAAAAACAAGTATGCGGAAATACAGGGCGAGATAATTCCCTACGAATGCATTGTTAAGAAAAAAGACTAAGCAGGCACTGAGGGAGGAATAATGGAGCTGGAAGCATACAGAGAACGAATCGAAAAGTATTTAGCTCAAGAACAATATATTAATATTGTTGTTAAGGAAGAAGAATTGGAAAGTGAAGACATCGAGCGTTATCTGGCTTTGCTGTCAATTCTGGGAGAAAAAAAGGAATATGCCGAAAAATTCGCTGGCAAAATGTCTATTAGCTTCGAAGGTTATGAATCAGACTGCTTCATAAGCAAGAAATTGACAAATATTGCAAAGCGTTTTTGTGATACCTGTCCTTACCTTTTCTATTTTTTAGACAAGGAAACAGCAACCATCAAAGATTTTACAATAGTTTACTGTGGAACAGGCACAATTGACGGCGACAATCATGCTGTAGATAAAACAATCTTCGAAGCCTTTTTGAAACGTCAATTGCAGGGAATGGTCGTGTTGGCTGCTAGACATAATCTTCATCCAGACAAACTTGAAGAAGAAGTTTCCCAGGTTTATGATTATTTTGGACTTTAGAGATTTGGTTAGTCATGGTTAGTCTATGAAATAAAAAAGCCATCATGAGCAATTAAAATTGTTCATGATGGCTTTTTTCTGCATAATCAAAATTTTCCTGCAGACAGAAACAACCGCCTACGAGGGGTCCGTAAGCGGCTGCTTCAAGGGAAAGTTGTTTATGATGATTTAATGGGAAGGGTATAGCAAGAGGGGGTAACTCTTACTATGTATAGAGTATAGAATGTAAATATGACAAACAAAGGGCAAATCTATGAAAAAAATGTGAACTATAATTAATGCCAAATATGTTGAAAGTTACAGGCAAAAATAATGTATAATTAAATAAAAGGTTCAAGATTTAAAGACATTTTGGTAGGAGGAATACAAGGTTGAAAGTTGACAAAGCTGAATTTGATAAAGGCATAGAAAGCATAAAAAGCTGCGTGCGAAAATTTGCGGTAGCTCTGAATGAAATGGACAAAAGCGAAAATGAAAAAATTATTGAAGCAGGCAATTGGTTTTATCAAAACCTGAACGAAAAGCTGCAGCCTTTAAAGCAGGGATTAAAGCAGAAAATTGAGTTATGTATTGATGAGCGCGATTATGATAGTGTTTTAATTCTGCTCGAATGTCTCAAAGAAGTTGATGAAGTACAGGATGCGGTGATGGGACTGAGAAGATAATGAGAACTCATAAAGGACCTACTGTAACTATAGGAATATTGCTTACTGTAAGCCTTGCTCTTTTAATCAGAGGCATGGTTTGGGATCCTTTTTGCTGGTTTTCTGGGTTAAAACTGCTGATGTGGCTGGCACTGGTATCAATATGGGCTAAACAATTCAGCGAAGATTCGATAGTACAGAAAGTACTTGTTGGCTTTGGTGAAGTAAGTTCATTATTATTGGGTGTTCATCTATTGGTGCCGTATTTTTGGCCGACAAGTTTTGAGAATGGACCTTATTTGATTGCATTTTTTATTTGTGCAGGTCTAGCGTGGCTTTATTCAATGGCTTCTTTTGAAAAGGAAGATTTTGGCTGTCGGTCTTATAAGTTGTTTTTCTATTTGCCGGTACTCGTCTTCATAGGTTCTTTTTTGGCAGCAACTGCGTTTGCTGGACCATTATATGCGGCCTTTTTGTTCGTTTTTTATTATCTCGTTTTGGGAGGCATATTTTTAAAAGAAGGCCTTTTGTGCAATAGAACTGGTTCATTTAATTTTGGCTTGATTTTAATATTACTGTCTGCTTTTGCATTGGCTATTGATCTTGATTTTCTGATATGTTTTAATTGGCAAATGCCAGTGTCAGCTGTTAGTGCAATTTTATTGATGAATGTTTGGTTCAATATTAGAAAGAGAAAAATGAGGAGAAGCAAAAAATGAAATTAATTTCTTGGAATGTAAATGGTTTACGTGCTTGTATGAACAAAGGATTTCAAGATTTTCTGGCTGCTTCCGGAGCAGATATTTTTTGTGTGCAGGAAACTAAGATGCAAAAGGGGCAGGCGGAGTTTGACTTTTCGGGTTATGAAGAATACTGGAATAGTGCTGAGAAAAAAGGTTATTCTGGCACAGCGATATTTACTAAAATAAAACCGTTAAATGTCAGTTATGACATGGGTATTGCCGAACATGACCAGGAAGGTCGTATTATTGCAGCAGAATTTGATGATTTCTATCTTGTCAATGTTTACACGCCAAATTCACAGCGCGAACTGGCCAGACTAGATTACCGCATGCAATGGGAAGATGCTTTCAGAGCTTATGTTAAAGAACTGGACGAGAAAAAGCCAGTAATTATTTGCGGCGATCTCAATGTCGCTCACAAGGAAATAGATTTGAAGAATTTTAAAACTAATCACAAGAATGCTGGTTTTACTGATGAAGAAAGAGCTAAGATGACGGAGTTGCTGGAAGCAGGTTTCACTGACTCTTTCCGCCATTTATATCCTGACAAGGAAGGCATATATACTTGGTGGTCATATATGTTTAAGGCCAGAGAAAAGAATGCAGGATGGAGAATCGACTATTTTGTAGTGTCCAATCGTCTCGCTGACAGGATATCAGATAGTTTGATTTATACCGATATTATGGGCAGTGACCACTGTCCTGTAGGTTTGATCTTAAAATAAGATAAGACCGGAGTTCAATTGAACTCCGGTCTTATATTTTAGTATAACAATTTTATTTATTTTTCCTGGAAACGGGTTTTGGATTGCTTTCGGGCTTATTGCGGCCAACCCATACGAAGAGAACCGCGGCGACAATAATGAAAGCCAGGCTAGTGGCTTGTGCTGATTTCAAACCGAACAGGAAAGGTTCAGTGTAATCACCTCGTAACATTTCCAAACCAAAACGTACGGCAGAATATAACATCACATAAAGCAGCGCTACCTGACCGCGGGCATGATTGGTAGTTCGGAAAAGAAGCAATAACGCAAAAATAACAATATCCAACTGTCCTTCCCAGACTTCTGCCGGCCACAGTGGCGTGCTTCCGTAAGTCCTGTAGGCAAGAGTACCTTCCGGATAAACTAAGCCGAAGTTACCGCCTGTTGGTGCGCCAAAGGCATCTCCGTTTAAAAGATTGGCCATACGTCCGATAGACTGACCGATGATTAAAGAAGGTGTTACGATGTCTAGTAGTGCGACTGCATCAATCTTATGAATACGGCAATAAACAAAACCAGCCAGTACGCCAGCTATCATGCCGCCTTGCACAGCCATGCCGCCTTGCCAGACGAAAGGAATTTCTAAAAGATGATTGCTGTAATAGTCCCAGTCAAAAAAGAATACATCCCAGAGACGTCCGCCGATAATGCCTGCAAAACCTCCGTAAATACCAATGTCAGCTACGTGTGTATGCCAACGTCCGTCTTGTTTGGCCAAAAAGTAAGCAACACCTGTTGCCAGGAAAATACTCATACAAAGTACCAGTCCATACATGCGGACAGGAAAATCTCCAATGTGAAAAAGATATTGATGCATAATGCCTCCCGAATTCCGTTATTTCAAGAAAGAAATAATCTGTTTAACGATTTTTTGTACGTGTTCTTTTTCTTCCGCTGATTTTGCTTCGTTGCAAAGACAGTCCTTGGCATTGTTTTCCAAAAGATAAATGCCGATTTTTTCGATTGCGGAACGGGTGGCTGAAATTTGCACCAATATGTCAGCACAATTTTCTTTGTTTTCGACCATGCGTTCTATGCCGGCAATATGACCTTTTACTGTTTTTAATCTCGTCAGAATAGCTTTTTCAGCTTCTGTATTAAGCATTATTTTTTCCTCCTCTACCCACCCCCGCCGGATGGGTCTTGAAACATTATACTATATTACATGAGGCATTTCCAGTATGAAAAATCAAGCAAAACAGGCTTACCCGGTAGACTAATCCTAAGCGATATTGTATACTTTGAGTAACAAGCGAGAGGAGGAATACTTTTATATGCTGAGAATCGAAAATTTATCCATTGCTATTAATGATAAAGTTATTCTTCATGATATTAACTTACATATACCAAAAGGTGAAGTGCATGTGTTGTATGGACCCAATGGGACAGGTAAATCTACTTTGATTGGGACCATTATGGGTTTTGAACGCTACAAGGTTACACAGGGAAAGATTTATTTCAAAGGGCAGGACATTACAGAGATGCCGCTGCATGAAAGAGCGAAGCTCGGTATCGGTGTTATGATACAACGACCACCTACAATCAGAGGATTAAGCTTGCGGCAGATGGTGCAGATTTGTGGAGCCACGCCTGAGGAAGCAGAAATTATGGCTGAGTGGATGGGGCTGAGCGAGCATCTTGATCGTTCAGTTAATGATGGGTTTTCCGGCGGTGAGATCAAACGCTCAGAATTATTACAATTGATGGCACAAAAGCCTGAATTTTTACTGCTTGATGAACCTGAATCAGGTGTCGATGTAGAGAATATAGCCTTAGTTGGCCGTGCGGCAAGATATATACTTTCTGGTAAAGCTTGCCAGTGTGAAAAGGGCTGTTGCCCGCATTTCGGCGGCAACTTGCCTGGCAAGGTTAATCCACTGGAAGAAAGTCAGAACTCTGGTTTAGTTATTACGCATCTTGGACATATTCTGAAATACATTCCAGCTACCAAAGCACATATACTTTTTGATGGAACATTATCCTGCAGCGGTGATCCGATGGAGATGTTTTCCTGTATCTGTCAAAAAGGCTATGAACACTGTATTAATAAAGGCTGCGGAGGTGGACTATAATGGCTGACAAGAAAAATCTGGAAGCAGCATTGGAGAAAAAAGCTCTCTATGGAGAAGATATAGATTTAAGTAAATATGATGATAATGATGAAGCCAGAACAAAAACTACTGGAGATTTAACAGCGGGCGGCAAATCGAAACTTGCTAAAGTCGGTATAGAACTTGACGGAGAAGGCCGCAGTGCTACTTTTATTCAGGTTGACAATACGCCGGTACAGATAGAAGTTGATAAAGAAACGCCACTGGAACTAATGAACACTGGTGATGCAGCAAAAAAGCATCCGGAACTTGTTGAAAAATACTGGTGGAAAGCTGTCGCGCCGGATACTGATAAATATACTGCCAAAACTGCAACTGAAAGAGAGCAGGGTTATTTCATCAGAGTGCGTGCTGGACACAAAATAAGTGCTCCTCTGCAAGCTTGTGTTTTCATCGGACATGAAGACCAGCTGCAAAGGGTGCATAATGTAGTCATCATCGAGGAAGGCGCTGAGCTTAATATAATTTCGGGCTGTGCCAGCGATCCTTCTGTTGAAAATGGTGTGCATATTGGTATCAGCGAATTTTTTGTCGAAAAGGGTGCTAAACTATCCTTTACCATGATTCATAATTGGGGTGAAAATGTCGCAGTTCGTCCGCGCACAGTTGCTATTGTAGGTGAAGATGCCCAGTATACTTCCAACTATGTTTGCCTGGAACGTGTTAAAGATGTACAAATGTACCCAACGACAAGATTAGTCGGCAAAGGTGCAGTAGCGAGACTGAACTCGATTCTGGTTGCTCCGAAAGGCGCTCATCTTGATATCGGCGGCAAGTCTATCCTTGAGGTTCC
>CAYRVN010000019.1:10596-19196 GCA_964427675.1 uncultured Acidaminococcales bacterium | reverse complement strand
CCTGACTTTTAATCAGGGTGTCCCGCGTTCGAGTCGCGGGTGGATCACCATTTTTTTGCCTAAAATACGATGTATGGTTCTGCTGAAATTATATAATGACGATAATTACTCGCCTATAGTGATCACAAATCACTATAGGCTTTTTTATGCGTGTAATCTTGGTGCATAAGTGCAGCATAAAACACAGCAGTTAATTCTGCCAAGCATGATGATTTTTTCTCAAGAGCTGCAAGCAGGATTTTTTGTTTGGCTAACGAAAGCAATACACAACGTATCAAAGTTTAGAGGAGCTGATGCCGTTATGTCGGTTATTATAAGCACAGCCTTAAGCATTGGTGTTATTACATTTTTGATTGGTTATGTAGGACCGCTTATTGTTTGGCCTGAGGCTAACCTCGGACCGCTATTAGGTATCTTTGTAACCGGTCCGTTAGGTTTTTTATTAGGGGGAGTAATAGGGTTTTGGCGTATTCTGAGTAACGAAACGCAAAAAATCAGCCCAATTGAATGGGGAATGTTTTTGTTTATTTGGGTACTGATGATGGTCTGGTATTTAATGTTTTATCTGTTCGGTCCGCAAGCCATTCTTTTGGGGATAATGTGCCAATTGGTTTCAGTATTAGGAACGGGCATATTATATAAACGGAGATGTCGAAAATTAAATCAGCCGGTTGACCGTCGTTCTTTATCTATTTTGTTTGCTGCCTTGGTTATTATTGGCACGGAAATTTTCCCCCCAGTTACGCATCCCGATTGGACCAGGCCTCAGGATGGTTATCTCAAAAATCCCCCGGCAGCAGCTTTTTATTGGGATTCGCGATTGGACTCAAGCCGTAAAGTCCCACAATTAGCTATTAACCGTACTCGTTTGATGGAATTGTGGGTTTTGATAATAACGCTCAATGCAGTGGCTTGGCTGGTTCTTAAACCAAATAACACAAGAAATCCAGACGCTAATTAATCTCTGTAATTCAGCACGTACGATGAATTGCAAAAGATTACAATATGAGCAAGTTAAAAACATTATTTATGTTTTGGCATAAGCATATGCAGAAGAGTTTCTTGACAAAGAGAAGCTAAAACAATATAATAACGGCAAGATATATAGATAACATTCAGCAAAGATGCTGCAGGAATATTTTCCTGCAGCTATTTTATTTTGGCAGGGTCTTTTGCAAATTCATTGAATTGCTTTAGGTGTTTTTTAACCGTTTGGCAGCAAAATGAGGGGTCAGTTTTGCTCAAAAGATAGGAAATTGCTATTTAGTTAAGTATCAGAGAGGAGGATATCTTGTGGATTTAGGACATTTACGCTGTTTCAAAGTTGTAGCTGAATGCCAGAATATGGTAAAAGCAGGAGAAATCCTTCATATAGGACAACCTGCTATCAGTAAGATCATCAAAAATCTGGAAACTGAATTTACATTGCAGCTATTCGATCGTCGTGGCAAAAATATTGTGTTAAACCAGAACGGCAAGATTTTATTGAATTATACCAATACTGCGCTGGTTGCAATGGATAATGCCAAACTTGAACTTTCTGATTTAAAAAATAGCACAGAAACTGGCAAGGTAAGAATTCTGATGAAGGTACTGGCCTTTTATCTGCCTGATATAATTGCTAAATTTAAGCAAAGGCATCCGGGAATAAATCTGGAAATTTTGCAGCACGGGGATGCCAATGACTGGGATATTTGTATCGATGCCTCCCTGGAAAAATTGTCAGCACCCGATTATTACAATCTTTTAGAGGAAGAGGTTTATCTGGTACTGCCTAAAGACCATCGTCTGGCAGATAGGGAGCAGGTGCAGCTGCAAGAATTTGCTGATGATAAATTTATCGGTATGTTTGATGAAAGCAGCGTCAATAATATAACCAAATTTTATTGTAATAAAGCTGGTTTTGAACCTGAAATGGCAATCAAGAGTGAAACAAATACTATGTTCAGGGAGATTTCTTCTTTAGGACTGGGAGTAGCCTTTGTTCCTCAATTTGTCTATGCTGCGATTAATTCTGACTGCATAGTGAAAAAATCAATTGGCAATCCTCCTTGCGTAAGGTATGTAAATGTCTTTTTGAAGAAAAATAAATATCCTTCCAATGCGGTTACCTTGTTAAAGAAGTTTTTGATTGATCATTTCCAAGATAGTGCAAAGTTCAAGCACGAAAAGTAAATAATTTGCTGACGGCAGCGGTCTGAATATGTTTTTTGTATTCGGACCGCTTTATTTATGCTTGTCTACTGCAAGCATAAAGCAGGAAAATTGCGAAAATTATAGAATTTTATTACAATAACAATGGCATATGTTTCATATTGTTCAGAGAAAAATCTTATGGTGAGGGGATGGGTTTGCAGTGAAATTATTAAAATTTGTTTGTTTATGTTTTGGGGTGATTTTTTCTTTAGTCATTACCTTTGCATCGCCAGCTTCTGCGGAACAAGTCAAGTTCAAAGATAATGGCATCAGTTTTAGCCTGCCTGTTTACGAGCCATATGAAAAATTTGAAGCAAGCTGGGATGGTCCAAGTGTCAATGGTATGGCAGAAGGTGAAGGTTTTGTAAAATATACCATTGAATATGAGGACAAAACAAAATATGAGGCCGAAGGCAAGATGACAATGAAGCAAGGTATCGCTAACGGCAAAACAGCTTTGAAGTTCACTAACGGCGATAAATTTGATCTCAATTTTGTTAATGGTGAACCACAAAGTGGAACCATAATACGTGCAGACGGCAGAAAATACGAGGGAGAACTTTACCGCAATTACGCTCATGGAAAAGGTCTTTTTGTTAAATCTGATGGGTCAAGTTACGAGGGTTATTTTCAGATGAATAATTATCATGGCTATGGCGTTGAGCGAGATAAAAACGGCAATATTATTTATCAGGGTGAGTGGATCAATGGCTTCCATGCAGATGATCCTGCCGCAACGCGCAAACTCGAAGGATTTTTAGCAATGCCTTGGAAAACTGAACGCAAGGTAGCGGAAGAAACTCTTAACAAGAGACCGGGAACAGAATATGTCGACATGTTGTTTTTAGGTAAATTTTATGGTTATGGCGACAAACTGCCAAGTCCTCAAAAAGGACGTTATTATAGTGTTACTGGCAAATTTAATAACGAAACGGCAGAAATAACTGTTTGGTTCTATGAAGATCAATTGTCAGGAGGGCGTGCAAGCTTCTTCAATACGGAACAGGACGTTCTTAGTAAATTTGAAGAGACCAAGAAAAACCTGATTGCAAAATATGGTAATCCTAGCAGTGTTGAAGGAACAGCTCCTGGGTCTTTGACCAGATGGCTATTCAATGACTATAATTCCATAACGTTGTATATTCGTAAGCTTGGCTATGAAAACAATGCTGCTATGCCGGCAGACAAGAAAAAACCTTTTAATCTTACTATCGAGTATTTAAATTATGAACTTATGCACAAAATTGATCCTACACCAGCCGCATCAAGTTCCAGTGACCTTTAATCTATAGGAAATGAAAACAGGCCTTCCACAATTGGAAGGCCTGTTTTACTGTATTTTAGTTTGCTATCATTTGTTATTTTGGCAGCTGCCATCGCGTGGACCTTGCATCATATGTTTGTGCATGCTGTCCTTCGGTCCGAAGTGTTTGCCTTCTTTGATGTTCTGGAGAATTTTATCTGCCTGCTCCTGGGACATTTTGCCATCAGTTACCGCTTTATCGAGATGTCCTTTGGCTAATTCAAGGTGTTTGGCCATGAATTGGTCGTAAACTCCGGCATCTTTAGCCATTTCACGGAGAGGTTTATGGTTGGCGCGTGCTTCTTCTTTGATGCTTTCTGCGTCACGACCAGTTAAATCAGCGAGTATTTTTGCATTTTCTTCCCGCATCATGCCAGGGCCCTTATGCATGCCGCCCATGCCCATCGGCCCAAAATGTTTGCCATCTTTCATGTTTTGTAACATTTTGTCTGCCTGTTCCTGGGTCATCTTGCCGTCAGCAACGGCTTTATCAAGATGTCCTTTGGCTAATTCAAGGTGTTTGGCCATGAATTGGTCGTAAACTCCGGCATCCTTGGCCATTTCATGCATCGGTTTATGGTTGGTGCGAGCTTCTTCTTTGATGCTTTCTACATCACGGCCGGTGAGGTCTGCCAGTATTTTGGCACCTTGCTCACGCATAACGCCAGGCCCCATGTGTTTGCCACCAAAGCCTTTGTGCATTTGACCTTGTTTATGGCAGCCACCCATACCCGGTCCTTGTTTTTGTCCAGGATATTGAATTTTGCCTACGCTGTCACTGCCTGCATTTCTTTCTTGCATTGACTTTTGCACTAAATCGCGCATTTTGTGTGGGTTTTGATCATAGTCGCTTGTACTGCCAGATGTTGCAGCAAAAACAGTCGAAGCGCCAAGAGCAGCGATCAGGGTACCGACTAGCAGAGCTGATTTCATTTTTTTCATATTAAATCTCTCCTTTATTTTTGACTTTTTAGTTTTTGAATTAGCTATTTATTTAGCTTTGAGTTCAGTATAGAGTGGATTTATGGCAAAATAATGTTTTTTTTCGACAAAAAAATTGATATTTTTTGATATTTTTTTGTGAAACAGCCATAAAAAAGACATAAAACTCAGTATAATAAAAGAAGAGAAGGGCGGTGTCCAAAGTGGGAAAAATTTTGATTGCCGATGATAACGAACAAATTACCTCTATCTTATCGAATTACGCACAAAAGGAGGGCTTTGAGCCCATAGTAGCGCTAGACGGTGAGGATGCTATAGCAAAATTCAATAAATATAGTGCGGAAATACAAATTATCTTATTGGATGTCATGATGCCGAAAAAAGATGGTTTCGAAGTCTGCAGGGAGATACGCCAAAATTCCATGGTACCTATTATCATGGTGACGGCACGCGGCGAAGATTTTGAAAAAATAATGGGACTTGACATCGGCGCTGACGACTACATAGTAAAACCCTTTTCCGCAGGGGAAGTGATGGCACGGATACGCGCAACTTTGAGGCGTATGCAGATGGAAAAGCAGACCAAGAATAACTTTGTCATAGACAATCTGGTTATTGATCTCGATGAATATAACGTTACCATAGACGGGCAGAAAATGAACCTGACCAAGAAGGAAGTAGAACTGCTCTGGACCTTAGCTAAAAATAAAAACAAGGTATTCACGCGAGAAAATTTACTTGATAGTATCTGGGGCTATGATTATTTTGGTGATAGCCGCACAGTGGATTCACATATCAAAAGGCTGCGCGCAAAATTGGAAGTGGTGCCACATGAAAAATGGGAAATAAAGACCATTTGGGGTGTAGGTTACCGCTTTGAGGAGAATTGAAATGAAGAACAAGATTGCATTAAAGCTGACCCTTTATTTTGCGGCGGCGCTTTTAATCTTTGCGCTTGTTATCGGCAGCAGTTTTCGTTTACTTTTTTGGCAGCATACAGAGACTTTAAAAAGAGCAGAACTTGAGCAACGCGCAGTAAAAATTGCCCAGGCTATGGTCGATACGCGCGAACAAGTACTCGCTTGGCAGGAGAAGATGGCACAGCGTCAGAACGAAGAGCATGCCAAGGAAGGTAAAATGCAGGAACAAAGACCGGGAGGTGGCGGTGGAGGCCAGTTCGGCGGTTGGGGTTATGCTTCGATGCTGCGTTTTTTAAGCAGTTCAGCCGCGGATGATGTCTGGATAGTCGACCTCGAAAACAATTTGGAAGTCAGCGACCATAAAGGTGGACCTTCACGTATAATAACTTATAAGGATTTGCCGCCGGATGCGGATAAGGTCGTTAAAGAAGCTTTTACTGGCAAGACTGTTTTTGGACAAGGCTTCAGTCCGCTCTTGCAGGTGCCGACTTTGACTGTTGCTACGCCAATACAGGATAGAAACGGGCAAATAGTGGGCGTTGTGCTCTTGCATTCGCCTTTATCAGGGATGGAAGAGGCTGCCGGGCAGGGTATGAAAATTTTGCTGGTCAGCGTTGGCATTGCTTTGTTGTTGGCTCTTGTTTTCAGTTTGTTGTTTACCTGGAAGTTTACTAAACCTTTGAGTATGATGAAAAAAACAGCAGAAAAAATGGCGGAAGGAAATTATACTGTCAGGAGCGGTGTGCAGCAGAATGATGAAATCGGCGAACTCGGCAAAGCTTTGGATATTCTCGGTGAACGCCTGGAGATAGCCAGCCAGGAGAGTGCGAAACTTGACCAGTTGCGCAAGGATTTCATTGCAAACATTTCCCATGAACTGCGTACACCGGTTACTGTTATTCGTGGATCTTTGGAAGCAATTTGTGACAAAGTGGTTGATATACCTGAAAAGATTGAAGAATATCACCACCAAATGCTTTCGGAAAGTATCTTTCTGCAGCGGCTGATTAATGATTTGCTGGATCTTTCCCGTCTGCAGAACCACAATTTTCAAATAGAAAAAACACCGCTTAACCTTTGTGATGTTGTGCAGGACGTCGTGCGCAGCAGTCAGCATATCGGAAAGAAAAAAGCTGTTACCGTAGAGGTCAGGACTGATGTAAATCTTTATCCTTTTAACGGTGATTACGGCAGACTGCGTCAGATGATGATGATTTTTCTGGATAACGCCATTAAGTTTTCTCCGTTGGGCGGCACAGTAGAAGTCTTGCTGTCGGGTAACATCTTAAAAGTTGTTGATCACGGCTGTGGAATTTCTGATAAAGATCTGCCTCATGTTTTCGAGCGTTTCTATAAAACGAGGGTTGAAACAAATAAGAGTGGCACGGGTCTTGGTCTCGCCATTGCTAAAGAAATTGCTGAACGCCATGATATAAAGGTCAGCATGATAAGTGAGCCTAATGTGTCTACTATAGTTATTATGATATTGCCGCTGCAGACCAAAACTATTGATGGGAAATAATTAAAAGAGCTGCCGCGTTTAACGCGGCAGCTCTTTCTGTATCAGGCAGGATAAATATATATTTTAGCGAATTTAGTAAGCAAACAGAGGTGAACAAAGTGATCAGGCTAATGAAAAAGGAGGAAATTAATGAGCTGGCGGCATTGTGGCTTACTACTTCATTAATTGCCCATGATTTCGTATCTTCCGCCTTTTGGCAGGAAAAACTGCCAATGGTACAAACAGAATATCTGCCAAAAAGCATTACTTATGTTTATGAAAAAGAAGGCAGGGCATTAGGTTTTTTAAGCTTTGTCAAAGAAAACCAGATTGGCGGTTTGTTTGTAGATCCTAAGGCGCAGGACAATGGTGTTGGTTATGCGCTGATGGAACAAGCCAAGCGCTTGTTTAGCTTTTTGGAGCTTGATGTTTATGCCCGGAATGAAAAAGCCGTGCATTTCTATTTGCGCCAGGGTTTTCAGGCGGTTGTGGTTTTTAAAGGTGAAGATACTGGCGAAGAAAGTATAAGAATGAGGTGGATTCAATGAACTATGGCTTAAAAGACAAAATTGTTGTGATAAGCGGAGGTACATCGGGAATAGGTCTTGCGACAGCCCGCCTGGCATTAGCTGATGGAGCAAGGGTTTTTCTGATAGGTCGCAGTGAGGAAAATGGACTTTCGGCTTTGGGAATGCTGGATGCTGATCCCGAAATGGTCAAATTTATTCAGGCAGATATAGCAACAATCGATGGCTGTCAGGCTGTAGCAGAGGCGGTAGGAAACGTAGCAGGCAGAGCAGATATACTGGTCAATTCCGCTGGAGTTTATCGCGAGCAGTGGTTGGAACTGGTAACAGAAGCTGAGTACCAAGAGATTATGGATATCAACGTCAAAGGGACCTTATTCCTTTGTCAGGTTATGATACCTTTGATGACTGAACATGGTTCAGCAATTATCAATATCGCCTCTGATGCTGCCTTGGAAGGCAACTACGGCTGTCCTGTTTATTGCGCCTCCAAGGGCGCCGTAGTTGCGCTGACAAGGGCACTAGCCCTTGATTATGCGCCGCGCATTCGCGTGAACTGTATCTGTCCAGGTGATGTTGCTACCCCACTCGTCGAAAAGCAGCTGGCTGCAGGTGATTACACGCTGGAGGAAATGGCTGAACCATATCCTATTGGCAGAATCGGGCAGCCGGAGGAAATTGCTCATGTTATCTGTTCCATGGCCTCGCCTTTAAACAGCTATATGACTGGATCGATAGTAGCTGTTGATGGTGGTTTAACAGCTAAATAGATTATTACGTAAGATTAAAAGGAGCTTTGACACTTTTGGCAGTGTCAAAGCTCCTTTTGTGATAATTGCAAGTATTTCTCTGGCATATTTATTTGCTTAGCTGAACCAGGCTTTTTTGAGAAGCAACAAAGCCGGCCGGATGTGATCCTCATTAATGCCGGCAAAAGAAAGCAGAATTTCTGGTTCAGTTTTCGGAGAAGCGGTTTGCACTGCCAGGATGCGCACGCCATGGGTCAACGCCAAAGCAGATAATTCTTCAGGAGTTTTTTTAGTATGCACGGCCAGACGAATATGCAAGCCGGAGGCGTAGGAACGGACTGTGATGAGGCTGCCGAAGATTTCTGTCAAAGCGGCGCGCAGCAAGGTATTCTTTAATGCGTATAGCTTGCGTAAATGGCGCACATGGCGGCGCAGATGACCACCTGCAATGAATTCAGCCAA
>CAYRVN010000019.1:0-10496 GCA_964427675.1 uncultured Acidaminococcales bacterium | reverse complement strand
TCTTCGGCAGAAAGCGTGCTGCCTTTATAGGGATTGGAAGGACTGACCAAAAGAAGCGAAGGCAGTTTTTCATCAATTTTTTCAGCGGCAAAAGTTTCGACTTGCCAAGCATGATCTTGAAAAATACGTTCAGCCTGCGGGAAGCCAGGCGCTTCCAAGGCTACGCTGTGATGATCAGGCTGCAGGATGCCGATCAGTATTTCCAGCAGGCTCTGCACGCCGGCACCAATGATGATTTGCTCCGGCGCAGCAATTACACCGCGCGCTTCATAACTATATTTAGCGAGAATTTCACGCAGTTTGGTTTCACCTTGCGCTTGACCGTAAGTAGCGATATTCTCTGGCTCTTTCAGGGCATTGTTGATGCAGCGCCGCCAAAGGGCGGCGTTAAAGGTTCTTATATCGATATAGTTGTTAGCAAAGTTATAAATAACAGGTTGTTTTTGCGGTAGTTTTTGCAGCGGTTTATTTGCCGGAGGCGGTAATTCAGCTAAATTGATTGCTACATAGCCACGTTTAGGCTGACTTAGGATATAACCCTCTGCTAAAAGCAGGCTGTAAGCAGTTTCTACCGTTGTACGGCTGAGATTCAGTGCCGCCGCGAGCTTGCGGATTGAAGGCAGTTTCGCATTGCCCGCTATGTGATTTAAGCGGATTTCCTTCTTGAAGTGTTCGGCTAATTGCCTGTATAACGGCAAATGGTTGTGGCTATCTTCGGTAAAATTCATAGTCAACATAAACTGTACTCCTTATATAAAGAAAAATAATATGATTTTATATGACAGATACATTATATACCGTTCATGGTTGTTCGTCACTGTCACAATGGTGTATACACGTATTTTTTAAGTAAAAACTATTGTTTACAAGGCTTTAGTGTGATAAAATTATAAATCAGATTAATTAGAAAATTTGAAGCTGAAATTGGAAAGGAGTGACTTGCAGATGAAATTTCCGTTAGTATTAGGCGTTTCTGCCAGACATTTGCATCTAAGTACCAGTGATATGGCAAAGTTGTTTGGTGAAGAAGCAGAATTACATCCTAAGAAGTATATTGCGCAACCTGGACAGTATGCTGCAGAAGAGCAAGTTACTTTGGTAACAGCTAAGGGTAAAATGAATTTGCGTGTAATTGGACCTTTGCGTAAAGCAACACAAATTGAGCTTTCCATGACTGATGCCAGAGCACTTGGCTTGACCCCTCCAATCAGGATTTCCGGTGATATTGAAAATTCTCCGGGAGCTATTATTATTGGACCAAAAGGAGAAGTGCAACTGGAAAAAGGCATCATTATTGCCGCCAGACATATCCATCTTTGCCCTGCAACAGCAGCTAAGTATGGCCTGAAAAATGGCGATGTTGTTGATGTCCGAACAGAGGGTGAGAGAAGCCTGACTTTCCACGATGTGCCAATCAGGACTGGCGAAGAGCATGACGATGAATATCATATTGATACTGATGAAGCGAATGCCTGTGGTTTAGTCAACGGCGTAATTATTCAAGTAACTAAGTAAATAGATGAAATAATCCCCGGTTCAGATTTGAACCGGGGATTGCTTTATCTATTTTGCCATACGGTAAATTTCTTCAATATCAGGGATATCAAGTTTCTTGAAAGCCCCGATAGTGCGTTTACCCATGAAACTGCATTTGTAAGCAAGTTCTTTAATTTGTGCTTCTGTTAAATCAATGCCCATATCTTTGATGGCGGTTGGCATATCGATGCTGCGGAAGAAGTCTTCCATGGCGGCAATACCGTCCAATGCTGTCCTTTCAGGATCATCAAAATGGTTAGGGACATTTAAGACATTAACAGCAAATTGAGCAAAGCGAGCGGGGTTTTCCTGATAAACATAGCGTGCCCAGCTGCCCCAGACGGCTGCCAGACCTGCCCCGTGCGCAATATCAAATATACCGCCAAGTTCATGTTCGAGCTGATGGCAAGCCCAGTCTCCATAGTTACGGTCACCTGTTACTCCATTATGGGAAAGACTGCTTGCCCACATTATGGTAGCTCTTGCTTCGTAATTTTCTGGTTCTTTTAGAAGTACTTTTACATTGTACATTACTGAACGCATCAAGCTTTCACCTAAGGCATCTGAAATTTCCAAAGTTTTGCATTTAGCAAAGTAACGTTCCATCGTATGCAGCAGGATATCAGTCGCACCACTGGCAGTCTGATAAGCTGGTAGTGTATAAGTAAGTTCCGGATTCATGATGGCAAATTGGCAATAGCCGGCTTCGGAACCCAAAGATCTTTTCAGCCAGCCGTCTTCATTCGTAATGACAGATACATTGCTCATTTCGCTGCCCGCTGCAGGTATTGTCACAATAGCACCAATAGGGAGACAGCCATTGATCGGCATTTTGGCTCCGGTATATAAATCCCAGACATCTCCTTCATTAACTACGCCGTAACCGATGGCTTTGGCACTATCAATGACACTGCCGCCACCGACGGCGAGAATAAAGTCAGCATTTTCTTCGCGGCATAGTTTAATTCCTTCATAAACTTTGCTGAGGCGGGGGTTAGGAACTACACCGCCCAATTCGGTGTAAGCAATGCCAGCTTCTGTCAAAGAGGCAAAAACGCGGTCAAGAAGGCCTGACTTTTTGGCGCTGCTGCCGCCGTAATGCACAAGCACTTTTTTGCAGCCGGAATTTTTTACTAATTGACCAACCTTATTTTCTGTATTTTTTCCGAAAATAATTTTGGTCGGAGCATGATAATTAAATTTGTCCATGTTGATCCCACCTTTACGTGAAAAAATTCTGTTTAAAAGATAAATTTATGGTTAACAACAGTTTTGTTGAAAACATCATATTTCAGGAACGCAGTGAATGCAGTGCCGGCTGCAATTTTTTATAAAGCAACCAGGAAGAGAAAGAAATAGTAGCTCCTTTAAGAAGATTAAAGGGAAGCGTTACATATAGTATAAAAGTAAATTTATCGTGAATGGCGGGGATAAACTTTGCTGAAAGAGCAAAAATTGCGTCAAGTGGCATAACTAATGAAAATAATGGTAAAATTACAAAGTAATTCAAAGGCATTGCGACCAAGGTCATTGCAATTGTTCCGGCTAGCAAGGCTTTGAAGGCACCTGCCTTGGTCTTATTATATTGGTAAATAAAACCGGCAGTGCCAACCATAGTACTGCCGATGATGATATTGGCCAGTTCACCGACACCGCCGGTATTGGAAACAAAGAGATGAAGAGCATTACGTACAACTTGGATAAGGATGCCGGTGACCGGCCCGAAGGTGAAAGCGGCTATTAAGGCTGGCAAGTCCGCAAAATCTAGTTTGATAAAAGGTGGGAAAAAAGGCAGACTGAAATCAAAAAGATAAATAATAGCGGCAAGTGCTGAAAAAACAGCGACTATGGCTAAATTTCTGGTGGAAAAATTTTTCAATGTGAGTACCTCGTTTTTTGTAGTGATAATGAAATTAATTTTACTGCTATTTTATTATAAAACTATATGTTGTTGGAAAACAAATAAAATATCTTCGGTATGTGCTCACATAAATTTCAAAAACAAATCGTGTTTTCTATGTTAAAATGAAGGCGAAAAACAAAATACTAAAAGGAGGGCTGCATTATGCAATCCAGTATTTTAAAAAAATCAACTGCCGCGTTGCTTGCCGTTTGTTTTTCCATGGGGATGTTTGCTGCACCTGTTTTGGCAAAGCCGCAGGGGCCACAAAATCAGGTAACACAACAAAATAATCATAATAATCACGAGAAAAACAAGAAATTTGAGCAGGATGAACACAGAAAAGATATCGTAAAAAGAGTTCAGAACATTTCCGGTTATTCCTTTGGTCGAGCACGAGATGCCGGCATGAGTTTGGAAGACTTTGTCATTACTCTTTATATAGCAGACCAAATTGCTGACCATGATTTTATGGATATTTATTGGATGCAGAAAAATGGCAGCCCATATAAGGAAATTTGTAAGGCGAATGGTATCAAGTGGGGTTGGGTACGCCGTCACGTGAAAAACCAGCATGAACTGATGTCCGAGGAAGCGCGGCAAGCAGGTCTGATTATGTGGGCGTTGGATGAAATTCTCCATTAACTAATTATAGTTTTACGCATAAAAATCCCCCTTAGTTTGTAACTAAGGGGGATTTTTGTATCAGAACATCAATATTTATTAATAGAACAAATGTACTATCATATAACCGGCAAAGCAGGCTGAGCCTACACCAATAAGACCAGGGAATAAGAAACTGTGGTTAATGATGAACTTGCCGATATGCGTGGTACCGGAACGGTCAAAGCCTATGCAGGCCAGATCAGAAGGATAAGTCGGCAGTACGAAGTAACCATAGGCAGCTGGCATGAAACCAACAATAATTAAAGGATCAACACCAACGCTGAGCGCCATAGGTACGATAACTGTAACAGCTGCAGCCTGGGAGTTAATGAGTTTTGAAACCAGGAACAGTACGATAGCGTACATCCAAGGATAAGCAAGCACGACAGCACTGAGTGATTTCTTCATAACCGGGAGGTAAGCACCGAAATAAGTGTCAGCCATCCAGGCAACACCATAAACGGAAACAATAGCTGTCATACCGGATTTAAAGACAGAACTGGAAGCAACATCGGAAGTTTTGACATTGCAGATCGTCATTATAATAGCTGCAATTGCCAACATTATTAACTGAATGGTAGGAGTCATGGAGAAAGGCTTCATAACACCTTTAGCGTCGGCAAATTTAGGCAGCAACTGTGGGAAACTGCCGAAAATGGCAATTACGACGATACCCAATAGGAAAATAACAGCAGCTTTATAAGCAGATGCAGGTAATTTAATATTTACCAGGCTCTTATCAGCAAGATCGCCATAAACAAAAGCTTTTTGTTCAGGGTCAGCAATTTTTGCCTGGAATATTTCGTCTTGGTCAAGGTCTTTACCTCTGTTAAGGCTCCATAAACCGGCAATAACTACACCGAAGAAGGTGGCAGGGATTGAAACAGAAAGAATTTGCATAACGCCAAAAGGATGCGGGCTGGCACCGAGTATTGCTACAACGGATACAACTGCAACTGAGGCTGGAGAAGCGCAAACACCCATCTGGGAAGCAATGGAAGAAACTGCCATTGGACGTTCCGGACGGATATTTTGTTTAATGGCAATGTCATAAATAATAGGGAACATTGCATAAACTACATGGCCGGTTCCGCAAAGTACTGCCAAAACCCAAGTAGTGATAGGAGCTAATATAGTAATATATTTAGGATTGCTGCGTAAGAATTTTTCAGCGTATTTCAGCATTACGTCAAGGCCTTTGGAGGCTTGTAGGAAAGCTGAACAAGTAACAACTGCCATAATGGTCAGCATTACATCAACAGGTGGTTTACCTGGATTGAGATGCATAACGAAGATAAAGAAGATCAAACCGATAGCTGAAACGGCTGCTAAGCCGATACCGCCACGACGTACGCCAATAACAAGGCAGGCAAGAAGAACAATAAAACCTAACAACATTAACATCGCGACACCTCCGCTAAAATTTTTTTAAAATAAAAGTAGGTTCTTACTGATAGGCATGAATTCCGCATGCAGCAAGAGAATATTTATATCTAACGACTCACGGCATCCAATTATCTTGTTTCTTGAATTTGGATTTGTTTGGCCATGGTCGGAGATGCTGAGAATTACTAAGATAGCATATTCTTTTTCTAAAAATACAGCCTTATTGGTTCTTTAATCCATCATTGAAATACGCTTTTTATATGCATGTGCGAATATTAGTATATACTATTCCAAAAAGGAATACCACTATTTATTTTAAATTGTACTTAAATTGCGAAAATTTTATCTGCTGCATTTTTTTTTAATCTTAATAACAGATAGACAGGCGATTTTGCACACAAAGAGAAGGAGCCCGGCACTTAGTTGTGCCGGGCTCCTTCTCTTTTGTGTGTGGGATTATATATTAATCTTCAGGATCAATAATGGCTATTTCGCCTTCTTCGCCAGTACGAATTCTGACGGCATTAGCGATTGGGTAAACGAAGATCTTACCGTCGCCAACTTTACCTGTGTGACAAACCTTTTTGGCAGTATCGACAACCAGGTCTACAGGAACTTCACAAACTACCAACTCAACTTTGATGCCAGGAAGTAGATTTACATTAACTTCCTTACCGCGGTAAACTTCTTTGTGCCCTTTGGAAAGACCGCAGCCGTAAACTTGTGTTACGGTCATGCCGGGTGCGCCAATGTCCTGCATGGCAACTTTCAATTCTTCCAATTTTTCCGGGCGGGTAATTATTTCGATTTTAGTTAATGGTCTCATTTTTTATCCCCCTCGATGGCAACTTGGAAAGCAACTTTTTCTGATAGAACAGGAGCACTCATGAAGGCAGGAGCCCCGCTGAATTCGGTAATAAGATCCTGGTAAGCGTAAGCTTTTTCACCATGTTCTGCGATATCAAGACCACTGTTTTCTTCATCCTCAGTAGATCTGATTGGCATGAATACACTAATGATTTTAATCAGGATGTAGGTCATGATAATGGCCACTGCCCAGCTGGCAACAACACCAATTACCTGAGTTAAGAGTTGGTCAGGGTTGCCGAAGAAGAAACCATCAGCACCTGCCGGGTTGATTTCTTTGGAAGCGAACAAGCCGGTTGCGATAGCACCGAAGGTGCCACCCACGCCATGTACACCGAAAGCATCCAAAGCGTCATCATAACCAAGTTTTGCTTTCATAACGCTGACTGAGAAGAAGCAGACAACGCCGCCGGCCAAACCGATAATTATAGAAGAGAGTGGGCTGACGAAACCAGCGCCAGGAGTAATTGCGACGAGTCCTGCAACACAGCCGCTGACTGCACCAAGAATGGTCGGTTTACCAGTATACAGCCATTCAGCCAATACCCAGGAAACTGTAGCAGCTGCAGCGGAAGCATGAGTAGTAACAAAAGCACTTGCTGCTAAACCGTTAGCACCTAAAGCACTGCCGGCATTGAAACCGAACCAGCCGAACCAAAGAAGGGCGCCACCGATGAGAACCATTGGCAGATTGTGAGGTATGATGGCTTTCTTGCCATAATCTTTTCTCTTGCCAAGCATTAAGGCGATGACTAATCCGGAAACACCGGAGATGATGTGAACTACTGTGCCACCGGCAAAGTCCAGAACACCCATTTCACGCAACCAACCGCCAACGCCCCATACCCAGTGAGCAACCGGATCATATACGAAAGTAGCCCAAGCGAGTGTGAATACCAGAAAAGCCGGGAATTTCATCCTTTCAGCAAAGGCACCGCTGATCAAAGCAGGGGTAATAACAGCAAACATACCTTGGAAAACCATGAAAGCCAGGTGCGGGATAGTAGCAGCATAGTCGGCATTTGGTTCTTGTCCTACGCCATTAAGTCCCAGCCAGTCCAAAGCACCGACTAAGTGGTTGATATCAGGACCAAAAGCAATCGTGTAGCCCCAAAGCACCCATTGTACTGAAATAAGTCCTACGATAAAAAAGCTTTGCATAAGAGTACTTAATACGTTCTTTGTTCTGACCATACCGCCGTAGAACAAGGCAAGACCAGGAGTCATGAGCATTACAAGCGCGGCACTCATTAAGACAAAGCCGGTGTCGCCTGTATCAATTTTAGCGGCCGCTGCCGCTGCTGGATCTTCTGCAAAGGCAGTAGGTAAGATTGTTAATAAGGACATGAGACATAAACTTAAAACACGCAACACTTTTTTCATTTGTAATCCTCCTTTTAAATGTGCTCTTACAAGCTGGAATAACGTGAAAAATTGTTTTTCTGTTTGTACCACTCCTTCAAGAAAAACAAAAAGGCGCCTTGAGATAATGAACTCAAGACACCTTTGTCTTTTTCTGAACAAGAAAAGCCACCGCAGGTATCTGCGATGGCTTCATTGCCAAATAAGTATTTGATTTATGGATTTGAGTATACCAACATGTTGCTTATTTGTCAACGCTGTTTATGAAAAATATTTAAAAAATAATATATTTTTTCCAAAAAGGAATAGAAGAAGACAAAAATAGGAAAAACTTATGTTTTATAAGAGCAGATTTACGAGGAAAGAGCCAGCGATGCCGCCGGCAACTACCAGAATGAGATTGGTGCCAAA
Organism: uncultured Acidaminococcales bacterium; assembly: GCA_964427675.1. Taxonomy (GTDB): domain Bacteria; phylum Bacillota; class Negativicutes; order Acidaminococcales; family Acidaminococcaceae; genus RZYP01. The sequence goes on along the minus strand of CAYRVN010000019.1, from coordinate 2,368 downwards.
CCACGCTAGTAAAATAGACAGGCTACAGCCGATGATGGCGGCACCCATGTGGTCTGGACCGGCAGAAGTCAAGGCGCCGGGAAAAATCAGAGCACCCAAAGCCGCATAAGGAATGAGTTTCATGAAAGCTTTGACATAAGGTGGCAGTTTAACATTTTGCAGCAGAACCATTGGCAGCATGCGAGGTATATAAGTGACGAGAGCCATAGCTATAACGAGATAGATCAGATTCATTCGGTTTCCTCCAATGCACAGAACTTGGCACCAATGGCAGCACTAACAACAGTTGCCAGAATAATGCCCCAACCACTTGAGAGATTTCCTGTGATTGGCAGCCAGGTATACAAACAATTAATGATAACAGCCATAGAAGATACGATAAGTGCCGGACGGTATTTCTTGATCTGGGGGACTAACAGACCGATAAACATCGCGTACAAAGCTATACCCATGCTGCTTTTCAATAAATCCGGGAAACCGTCAGCAAAGAAAAGGCCAATCCAGGTTCCAAAGTTCCAGGAAGCGAAAGCAACGGTATTCAGACCGAAGGCATAATATCTGGATAAAATTTTCTCATTTTGAAAAGAGATCATCGAAAAAGTTTCATCGGTGATGCCGAACGCTAGCAGAAAACGCCATTTAGTAGAAGCTTTTTCTTCCAGCTTTTGGGCGATAGTGGCAGTCATCAGGAAATGACGGAGGTTAAGAATAAAGGTTGTGATGACGATCTCCCACCAGGAAGCACCCAAGACAAGCAGATTAACGCCGATAAACTGGCTGGCACCGGCATAAATTAAAAAAGACATCAAAGCGCTGACGTAACTGGGCACGCCGACAGATTTGGCCAGAAGGCCGAAGGCAATGGCAATCGGGATATAGCCGACGGCAATCGGTAGTGCCGCTTTAACGCCGCGCAGAAAATTTTCTTTATTGGAAAGAGAGTTGGACATAGATTCCTCCTGTTAGAAACTGGATAAATATAATAAAAAGATGATTCTATTATAGACTATTTTGAAAGTATTGGACAAATTTAAGCATTGCTTACTTAGTGCAAAGTAAGCATATATTTGTTAAGATAGGGTTGTGAGAGAAAAGAGGCGTTGAAAAATGGCAGTGGATTTGCATATACACACTGTAGCAAGCGGTGACGGCGAATTTTCACCGCAGGACATCATCAGGTTTGCCCAAGAAAAAGAATTAGAGACTATTGCAATTACTGATCATGATTCAATTGAGAGCGTTGAAGAAGCCATTTACTTAGGCGAAAAATGCGGCATCGAAGTTATACCGGCCTGCGAATTTTCTTCCAGGTATCAGGATACCTGGCTGCATATATTAGGTTATTTTCTGGATTATAAAAGTCCGGCAATTAGTGACTGGTGTGCCGCTATTGCAAAAAACCGTCTGGATAATGTTGACGTGCAGATTAATAAACTGCACGAGGCAGGTCTATATATTGATAAGGAAGCATTCCTTCAAGATAATCCGCAGCCTATGCCGATTTGTTACGGCAAGGCTCTTTTTGAAGATACCAGAAATAGAAACAACAAGCTTTTAGAACCTTACCGAGAAATGGATAATCGTCTGGTCCAATTTGCCCTAGATTGGCTGGTCAGCGGTCAGCCTTATAATGTACCGCAGGAATTGCCCGCTGTGGCAGATGTTATCAGCCTGATTATAAATAACGGCGGCATTCCGGTGCTTGCCCATCCTGCGGTTACGCTCGGCACCAACAGTGACGATGTCATCAGCAAGTTTTTGAGTCTTGGTGTTCAAGGGATAGAAGCTTCCACTTCCTGGCATAAACAGGAAGAACAGGATTACTATCTGCAATTCTGTCAGGAGAGGGATGTGCTTGCTACCTGCGGCAGCGATTTTCACGGCAGCAGTAAACCACATATCGAACTTGGCCAGGTAGCGAACAATAGTAACGATGTCGTTGAACAATTGAAAAAGTTGAAGAAATAGATAAGAAGAAAGACTGACAAGCGTCATCAGCACTTGTTAGTCTTTAGTATTTTTAAACTCTACGGTTCGTTTATTGCTGAAAGTTCATGAATATTCTAAACTATGTTGTGAGGTGATAACAGTGGATTTGAGTAAAGTAGGCAAATTAATCTATACCTTACGCAAAGAAAAAGATATGACCCAAAAGCAGGTAGCTGATCTGATGAATATCAGCGATAAAGCTATCAGCAAATGGGAACGTGGATTGGGCTGCCCGGATGTTTCTCTGCTGCCGGAGCTGTCCCAAATACTCGGCGTCAATATAGAAGGAATTCTTCTGGGCACAATGCAGCCTAACGAAACCGTAGGAGGAAATATGAAAAAAATAAAATTTTATGTTTGTCCGCAGTGTGGCAATCTC
>CAYRVN010000018.1:14334-19523 GCA_964427675.1 uncultured Acidaminococcales bacterium | reverse complement strand
ACGAACTGGTTGCAAACTTACGAAAACTGGAAGCAGAGTACCCTGAACTTATTACGCCCGATTCACCGACCATGCGCGTTGGCGGACAGGTAGCACCGAGCTTCAAGGAAGTAAAACATATAACGCCGCTTTTGAGTCTGGGCAATGTCTTTTCCGCGGAGGAAGTCAGAGATTTTGCCAGAAAGGTTCACAGCGGCTTGCCGGAAGGTACTAAAGTCGAATATGTTGTCGAACCGAAAATTGACGGACTTGCCTGCAGCCTGATCTATGAAAAAGGCCGTTTTGTACGAGCTGCAACACGCGGTGATGGTACAGTAGGCGAGGATGTTACCAATAATGTGCGCACCATTCGCAGTATTCCTTTGACCTTGCAGCTGGCACCGGGAGAAAGAGCTCCTGAACTGTTGGATGTACGTGGGGAAGTTTATATGCCGAGGCGTGCTTTTATGCGGCTGAATGCTGAACGAGTAGCTTCTGGCGAGCCGGAATTTGCCAATCCTCGTAATGCGGCGGCGGGTTCTTTAAGGCAGCTCAATCCTCAGATAACTGAGAAAAGATCTCTCAGCTTTTTTGCTTATGCTGTTGGCCTTGGCGCAAAGGATTCCCACGCTGAATCGTTGGAAATGCTCGCTAAATTTGGTTTTCGCGTCAGCGAAGGCTGGCAAAAAGCTAAAAATATTGAAGAAGTCTGGCAGTTGATTGAAAAGCACGAAAAAGTGAGAACTACTCTGGCTTATGATACCGACGGCGTTGTCGTGAAGGTCAATGCTGCCTGGCAGCAGAACTTGCTGGGAGCGACAGGCAAAGATCCTCGTTGGGCTGTTGCTTTTAAATTCCCGCCGGAACAAGCGGAAACAACTGTCGAGGATATCATTCTGCAGGTCGGACGCACGGGTGTTTTGACGCCGACAGCAGTGTTGACGCCAGTCAGGTTGTCGGGCAGCACCATCAGCCGCGCTACGCTGCATAACGAAGATTTTATCAAGGAAAAGGATATCCGCATAGGTGATCGTGTTGTCATCAATAAAGCAGGCGAAATCATTCCTGAAGTACTTTGGGTCGTTTTCGAAAAAAGAACAGGCGAAGAAAAAGAATTCACGATGCCGGTAACCTGTCCTGAATGTGACTGGCCGGTTGTGCGCAGAGAAGGTGAAGCCGCAAGCCGCTGCACTAATCCTCATTGCCCAGCTTTAGGCAGAGAGGGTCTTATCCATTTTGTTTCTCGTGATGCCATGAATATTGATGGTTGCGGGCCGGCTGTGATCAATCAGCTGATTGCCGCTGAACTGGTAAAAGATCCGGCTGATTTGTATCTGCTGCAGAAAGAACAACTATTAAATATTGAACGTATGGGTGAAAAATCTGCGGAAAACCTTTTGGCAGCGATAGAAGAAAGTAAGAAGCAGAGTTTTGACAAGCTTCTTTTTGCGCTTGGCATTCGCCATGTTGGCGCTAAAGTTGCCCGCATATTGGCTTTGCAATATGGCAATATTGATAATTTGCGGCAGGCAAGTACAGAAGAATTGAGCGCGATAAGAGATATTGGACCAAAGATTGCTGAAAGCGTAGTGTCCTATTTTGCGATTCCATCTAATCAGGATTTGCTATACAGGCTGGGAAAACTGGGCCTCAATATGGAGATGAAGGGTGTCGCCGGAACGGATACCAATCATCCGTTTTATGGTAAAACCTTGGTCTTTACAGGTACAATGCCTACTTTGGACAGAGCAACTGCACAAACAATGGCGCAGGATGTAGGCGCTAAGGTGTCCGGTTCTGTCAGCAAGAAAACAGATTACGTCGTCGCTGGTGCCGAGGCTGGCAGTAAGCTGACTAAAGCGCAGGAACTAGGCGTTAAAGTTATTGACGAAACTGAATTCATGCGTCTTTTACAGCAATAACCATCAAAAACCATCTCGTCAACGAGATGGTTTTTGTGCTATAATTTATAAGTTAAAGTTTTCTCTTTTATTTTCTCTTATAGGTGAATATTATAAAAGATTTAGGATGGTGAAAAAATGAAAGTTACTACGAAGGATGTAGAGTATATCGCACAGCTCTCGCGACTTACTATTCCAGAAAGCGAAATGGAAAAATTTACCGAGCAGTTTAACCAGATCCTCAATTATGCTGATATTCTTAATGAATTGGATACAAAAGGCATTGAACCGACGGCGCATGTTTTGCCTCTCAGCAATGTATTGCGTGAGGATGTAGCGGTTGAAGGCGTCAGCCAGGAAGTGGCCTTGTCCAATGCGCCGGAAGTACATGAAGGCGGCTTCAAGGTTCCAAGAGTTATCGAATAGAAGGAGGAAGTACTGTGGATTTATATAAGAGTACAGCTCATGAACTCCATGAGAAACTTGTAAAAAAAGAAATCAGTTCTGTAGAACTGACGAATAATGTTTATGACCGTATTGCCGAAGTAGAAAAAGATGTCAAGGCATATGTTACTTTAGATAAAGAAAACGCGTTGGCTCAGGCTGCTAAGGTCGATAAAATGATTGCCGGAGGCGAAGCTATTGCTCCCCTAGCCGGTATTCCTGGCGCGATAAAAGATAATATTTCTACCAAAGGCTTAAGAACAACCTGTTCTTCCAAGATGCTGGAAAACCTGAATCCTATTTATGATGCACATGTTATCAAAAAATTGCGTGCTGATGAAACAATTTTTCTCGGCAAGACAAATCTTGACGAATTTGCGATGGGTTCCACTACTGAAACTTCATATTTTGGTACTTCGCATAATCCTTGGAATCTTGACCTGGTACCGGGCGGTTCTTCCGGCGGTTCAGCAGCAGCTATCGCAGCGGGCGAAGCAATCTGGTCACTTGGCTCCGATACAGGCGGCTCCATCCGTCAGCCGGCTTCCTTTACTGGCTGCGTAGGCATTAAACCAACCTATGGTCGTGTATCTCGTTATGGTTGTGTAGCATTTGCTTCTTCTCTTGACCAGATTGGACCTATTACTAAAGATGTGACTGATGCTGCTACTGTTTTGAATACAATTTGCGGCGTTGATGCTCACGATTCTACTTCTTTGCCTGTTGATGTGCCAGATTTCACCAAAGCACTGAAACAAGACGTTAAAGGCTTGAAAATCGGTTTGCCGAAAGAATATTTTGGTGCGGGCCTTGATCCAAAAGTAGATGCAATTCTGAAGAAAGCCATTGCCGACTATGAAGCAATGGGTGCGGAAATTGTTGAAGTATCTCTTCCACATACTGAATATGCTGTTATTACTTACTACATAATTGCTCCGGCGGAAGCTTCTGCCAATCTGGCACGTTTTGACGGGGTTCGTTATGGTTATCGTGACATGAAGGCAACTTCGGCTCCGGAAATGACTACTGCCAGCCGTACAGAAGGTTTCGGCTCAGAAGTTAAACGTCGTATCATGCTTGGTACTTATGTTTTAAGCTCCGGCTATTATGACGCTTATTACCTGAAAGCTATGCAGGTTCGAACTTTGATTCGTAAGGATTTTGAAGAAGCTTTCAAACAATGCGATTTGCTTTTGACACCGACTTCACCTGTAGTTGCTTATCCGATTGACGGCAAGATGGATCCTCTTGCTATCTATATGCTTGATGTCTGCACCATTCCTGTAAACCTTGCCGGCTTACCGGGTATTTCCGTACCTGCTGGTTTTGCTGATGGCTTGCCGGTTGGTATGCAGCTGATTGGTAAACTCCTGGATGAGGAAACTATTCTGCGCGCTGCTTACACCTTCGAGCAGGCACATGATTACCACAAAGTTATGGCACCGCTGGGGGGTAAATAATCATGAAATATACAACAGTTATAGGTTTGGAAGTCCATTCAGAACTGAAAACAAAATCAAAAGCTTTCTGCAGCTGCTCAACTGAATTCGGCGGCGAGCCTAATACCCATGTCTGCCCGGTTTGTCTGGGTATGCCTGGCGCTTTGCCGGTACTGAACAAACAAGTTGTTGAGTTCGCTATTCGCGCAGGTCTTGCACTTGACTGCGAAATTAAGAAGTTCAATAAATTTGACCGTAAAAATTATTTTTACCCTGACCTTTCCAAAAACTATCAGATCTCCCAATTCGATAAACCTATCTGCGAAGGCGGTCATATCGATATTGAAGTTGACGGTCAGACCAAGAGAGTCGGTATCACGCGTATTCATATGGAAGAGGATGCTGGTAAACTGATACATTCTGGCGCAACTATCAAGACTTCTGATTCTTCTGCAGTTGACTACAACCGTGCCGGCGTGCCTTTGATTGAAATCGTTTCTGAGCCTGATATGCGTTCAGCTGCTGAAGCCAGAGCTTACATGGAAAAACTGAAAGCAATTCTGGAATACACTGATGTTAGCGACTGCAAAATGCAGGAAGGCAGCTTGCGCTGCGATGCCAATATTTCTGTTATGCCGGAAGGCGCTACTGAATTTGGAACGCGTGCCGAAATTAAAAATATGAACTCTTTCCGTGCTCTGGAAAGAGCAATTGAATATGAAGTGCAGCGTCAGATCCAATTAGTTGAAGATGGCGGCACTGTAGTACAGGAAACCAGAACCTGGGATGATGCAAAAGGCATGACTCTTTCCATGCGTTCCAAGGAAGAAGCTCATGACTATCGTTATTTCCCGGAACCAGATTTGGTGCCGGTTGAAATTGATGATGCCTGGATTGCCAGAGTCAAGAGCGAATTGCCTGAATTGCCGGCGGCTCGCAAGGCTCGTCTTATGCAGGAAAAAGGCCTGGTTGATTATGATGCCGAGAATATCGTGTCAACCAAAGCAATGGCAGAATACTTTGATGAAGCTGCCAAACACACTGATGATGCCAAAGGTATTGCCAACTGGATGCTGGGTGATGTCTCCGCATACCTGAACAGCGAAAGTATTTCCATCGAACAGTTCCCAATAACTCCTGCTAACCTTGGCGAAATGGTTAACCTGATCAACAAGGGTGTTCTTTCCAGCAAGCTGGCTAAAAAGGTTTTTGCAGAAATGCTGAAATCCGATAAGACCCCGCAAGCATTGGTTAAAGAACTTGGCTTGGAACAAATCAGCGATGAGGGTGCAATTGTGAAAATCGTTGAGGAAACGTTGGCAGAAAATCCGCAGTCTATTATTGACTACAAGGCTGGCAAGGATCGTGCGTTGGGCTTCCTGGTTGGACAAATCATGAAGAAGTCTCGCGGCAAGGCTAATCCGGA
>CAYRVN010000018.1:10463-14234 GCA_964427675.1 uncultured Acidaminococcales bacterium | reverse complement strand
TGGGCTTCCTGGTTGGACAAATCATGAAGAAGTCTCGCGGCAAGGCTAATCCGGAAATGGTTAACAACTTGCTGAAAGAAAGAATGCAATAAGCAATAGTAAAATATAATAAAACATGAGGACGTATATCATTGATATACGTCCTTTTTATATGTACCCTTAGAGGTGGTAACCTCGTCTGCTCCGCCTTCGACACGCGCTTGGATTATCTGTTGCTTGCCAAGGGTTCTGTGCTCTAGTATAATTCAGGGCAAGAGGAGTATCCGGGAGGTGGCAATATGAAAAAAGATTTTGTTTTTGAAGGCAGTGGCTTCGGCTATCTGTGGCTTTCAATCTGGACAACAATTTTGACGGTTATTACCTGTGGGTTGTTTTTCCCTTGGGCATATTCTGCACAACAACGCTGGATTTGCAGCAATACTTATGTTGAAGGCAGACAACTGGAGTTTACAGGTACGGGCATAGGCTTTTTCTTTCAATGGCTGATTATCCTTGTTCTTGTTACCATAACTTTTGGTCTTTACGTACCTTGGGGCTATTGCCAGTTTAAACGTTGGGAAACGGAAAATACGAAATTTGCTTAATGTTAAATTAAGTTTGTTTTAATAAGATTAAAAAAGAGCAGACGCAGGTCTGCTCTTTTTTGTCGGATATAGCATTTGATGGAGTTTGGCAATTTATATATTTATTTTTTGCAATTACGACACAAAAAAACTTTTTTCGCCATAATTTCGACATAAATAACAGTTAATATAAAGACATGAAAAGCTGACCAATGAGTCGGCGAACGAAATGAGGTATTTATATGGTTAATAAAAAAGTACAAAAAATCATTGCTTCTTTCATGGTAATAGGCTCACTGGCAGGAACGATTGCAACTTCTACAACGGAAGCAGCTTCAAGAGATTATGAACACAAACACAATCAAAAAATTGAATACAGAAACGATGACCATAAAGATTGGCACAAAAAAGTTGACTTGAAGGCACAAAAAAAATATATGAAAAAAGTCCGTCAGATCATGAATGAGAGAAACATTCATGTGCCGCCTGGTCATTGGGCTTATGGCAAGAGAGTGCCTCAAAAGGTTATGATTCAATATAGAGATTCGCATGACCATCATTACGATAATGACAACGATTTGTTAATTGGTTTGATTTTAGGCGCTGTTCTTGCAGAAGCAGTGGACAACGATTAAAAAATAATATTTTATTTAAGGACGCCTCTGACGGCGTCCTTTTCTTTTGCTAATTGCAGGAGTTAAGGGCAGATGGGCGAATAGTTACAAAGTAGTAATTTTTAAACGGAGGGAATATTTATGGACGAAGAATTGAAGATAACTGTGATAGATGACAAGGCAAGAGAGGATGAAGCTGAGGTACTCTGCAAATGGGCGGCAGCACGGGCAGGTGTCATTGTTGTTGCACCTCTTTTGGGTACGATGGCTCTTATCGCCAATCAAATTTATATGATAATTCAATTGGGTAAAGTATATGAAGAAGAGATTTCAGAATCTATGGCTGTCAGCATTTTGGGATCGCTTGGAACTGTTTTTGTTGGTCAGACGGTTGCTACGCTTATTCCCTTTGCACCGCTTCAGATTCCCATAGCTGTGGGTACCACTTATGGCTTGGGTAAGGTTGTGACTGAATGGCTGCGTACTGGCAAACCCCAGGATCTCAGCGCTTTTAAGACTGTTTATGATAATGCTGTTTTGGAAGCAAAGAAGAATATTGATATTTTTAAGAATAACCCGGATAAAGACAAGCCTTTGGGTGATGAAACGAAAAAATTTAAGTGATTGAGTATTTGACGACTTTTGAAGTATAATATAGGTTGTGATTTTTGTTTAGGAGGCATAACATGAACAACACGTTTGATGTAGCGATTATTGGTGGCGGCCCGGCCGCAATATTTGCAGCTTATGAATTCACTTTGAAATATCCTGAACTCAAGGTGGCAATAATTGAAGAGGGACACACTATCAATAAACGCAGATGCCCTCTCGCTGAGAAAAAGGTTAACCATTGTTTGCGTTGTGTTCCCTGCGATATTATGCGTGGTTTCGGCGGAGCCGGTGCTTTTTCTGACGGCAAATTCAATTTTACAACTGAGTTTGGCGGCTGGCTAAATGAATATATACAGGAAAAAGATGTTATCGACCTTATAGATTATGTAGACAGACTGAATTGTCTGCACGGAGCGCCCGGCGAGTATTTCAGTACGAAAAACTGCCATATTGCAAAAGAAGCGCTTAGCTATGACCTGCATTTGCTTAATGCCAAAGTACGTCATTTAGGAACAGAAAACAATTTAATAATAATGGAAAATATTTATAAACATCTGGTCAGTAAAGTTGACATTCGCTGCAATACTCATGTGGAAAAAATTCATAGGGAAGTTGATGGCACTTTTTCACTGGCAATAAAAGGCCAAAGCGAACGTATAAATTGTAACTATCTGATTGCAGCGCCTGGACGCGCTGGTGCAGAGTGGTTTACTGAACAATGCAAGGAACTTGGCTTGTCCTTTATTAATAATCAGGTTGATGTCGGTGTGCGCGTTGAAGTGCCGGCGCAGGTATTTAAACATATTACTGATGAAGTATATGAAGCAAAATTGGTGTATAGGACAAAACAGTATGGCGATCTCGTACGCACCTTTTGCATGAATCCTAATGGCTATGTTGTTGCTGAGAATACCGACGGCATCGTTACTGTTAACGGGCATAGCTTCAGAGATCCTGCTTTGCACAGCAAGAATACAAACTTTGCTTTACTTGTAAGCAACAAATTTACGGAGCCTTTCCAGGAACCGCTGAAATATGGTAAAAGGATAGCTTCTTTCTCCAATATGTTGGGCGGCGGCGTGCTCGTGCAAAGGTTTGGCGATTTGATCAAGGGCCGCAGGACTGATGAAAAAAGGCTGGAAAAGAGTTTTACCAAACCAACATTAGAGGCAACCCCCGGTGATTTAAGCCTGGTTCTGCCAAAACGTCATCTTGATAATATCATTGAAATGATTTATGCCTTGAATAAAGTTGCTCCCGGCATGACGAACGATGATACACTTCTTTATGGTGTCGAAGTTAAATTCTACAGCGCCCGCCTTGAAATAGACGGTAACCTTGAAACCAAAATTCCTAACTTGTTTGCGATAGGTGATGGAGCCGGTATTACTCGTGGCCTTTCACAGGCCAGCGCAAGCGGCGTCTATGCGGCAAGAAAGATCGGCGAACGAGCAGCAGTAAAAAAATAAAAGCGTTAGATGTTGGCGTTTGCTGGCTGCTTCTGACCGTGTTTTTAGATAATGGAGGATTGTAATGGAAGTAACACCATTAATTAGGATGCGCAATATTGTCAAAAGATTTCCGGGTGTCGTAGCTAATGACCAAGTGAATCTTGACCTTTATGCTGGTCAGATTCATGCTCTTCTTGGCGAGAATGGCTCAGGTAAAAGTACCTTAATGAGCATTCTTTCCGGTCTTTATCGTCCGACCGAAGGCACTATCGAAATTCTGGGTGAAGAAAAGAAAATAAATTCACCAAGCGATGCGCTGGCCAATGGTATTGGCATGGTACATCAACATTTCAAACTTATTGAATCTTTTACGGTTGCCGAAAATATTGCTTTGAGTCAGACGTCTGGCTCCATTTTGATATCAGAAGAAGAAATCGTTGAAGAAATAACCAGACTTGGTAAAAAGTATGGTTTATTCGTTGATCCAAGAGCATATGTCTGGCAGCTTTCTGTGGGTGAAAAGCAAAGAGT
>CAYRVN010000018.1:0-10363 GCA_964427675.1 uncultured Acidaminococcales bacterium | reverse complement strand
CTTGATGGTATTACTTTCAAAGTCAGGGCTGGTGAAATATATGGTATAGCCGGCGTTTCCGGTAATGGACAGAGAGAATTGGCTGAAGTTCTGGCAGGACTTCGTCATACGCTTTCAGGCAGCATTAAATTTTATGGTGATGAAATTGCTGGCCTTTCCCCTAAAGAAATTATTTGCAGAGGTATAAGTTACGTCCCGGAAGACCGTTTGGGAATGGGTCTGGTACCAAAGCTTAATTCTTGTGATAATGTCATTCTCAAGGAATATGGCAGTGAGAAGTTTTCTAAAGGACATTTCTTAAAAAGAGATGCCGCTATTGCAGAAACAGAGCGTATTGTGCGTGAATTTGACGTTAAGATGGGTTCCATTTTCCAACCGGTAAAGATGATGAGCGGCGGTAATCTGCAAAAACTGCTTTTGGGACGCGAAATCGCCAGCAAACCAAAACTGATGATAGTACTCTATCCTGTGCGTGGTTTGGACATCGGTGCTATTGAATCTGTACATAAGTTGTTATTGCAAATGAAAGAAAATAATACGGCTATTATTCTTGTTTCAGAAGAACTGGAAGAAATAGCCAAATTAGCTGACCGCGTAGGAGTTATTTTTAGCGGTAAGATCTTGGGAGAATTTCCTGTGAGAGAAATGGATACAGAAAAGATTGGTGCCTTGATGGCCGGCATAGTTGGAAATGGGGGTGCCAAAGCATGAAGATAAGACTGGAAAAAAGCTTGGCACAAAACAAAACTTCTCAGATAGTAGTTCCTGTGGTTGCAGTTTTCCTGGCATTATTATTTTGCGGTGTATTTCTTGCTGTTACCGGCAGAGATCCTTTCGAAGTTTATCAGGCAATGTTTGCAGGAGCACTTGGTTCTGAATATGGTATTTCAGAAACAATTGTAAAAATGATTCCGCTGGCGCTTTGCGGCCTGGGTATTGCCGTCGCTTTCAGAATGCAAATCTGGAATATCGGTGCCGAAGGACAGTTTTATATGGGAGCCTGCTGGGCTACATGGGTGCCTTTGACCTTCCCTGATTTACCTTTTATAGTCATGATTCCCTTTATGATTTTCATGGCTGCACTTGGTGGCGGTTTATGGGGACTTCTGGCCGGCTGGTTTAAGACCAAATGGCAGGTCAGTGAAACAATCACTACCCTGATGATGAACTATATAGCCATTTTGTGGGTAAGCTATCTTGTCTATGGTTCCTGGCGTGATCCTAAAGGCTTGAACTTCCCACTCACCGCTCCCTTCCCTGATGCGGCTCTGATTCCTACTTTTGGCGCTTTGCGCGTCCATTATGGCATTTTTGCTGTTTTGCTTTTAGCAGTTATTTTTTGGTTATTCTTTAAGGGTTCTAAGTGGGGTTATGAAACTTTAGTTATTGGTTCCAATCCTGTGGCAGCTCGTTATGCGGGCATAGACATCAGAAAGAATGTATTATTGGTCATGTTTATTTCCGGAGCAATAAGTGGTTTTGCCGGAATGGTGGAAGTAAGCGGCATTGTTGGCAGGCTGCAGCCGGGAATAAGCCCGGGCTATGGTTATACGGCCATCAGCGTGGCATGGCTCGCAAGATTGCATCCGGTAGCTATCGTTATTGTTGCCTTCTTGTTTGCTATCATTCATGTCGGCGGTTTCATGATACAGACGATGGGCATTCCTTCTGCGGCAGCTACTATGCTGCAGGGAGCCATTTTGTTCTTCGTAGTTGGTTCGGATATTTTGACACAGTATGAAATAAAGTTTTCTGATAAGGAGGAAGTTCAAGATGAGTGAGACTTTGATTATTTCTATCTTGGCCGCCTCCATAACAGCTGGTACACCGATTTTGTTTGCTGCCTTAGGCGAATTGATCGCGGAACGCTCCGGCATTATGAACCTTGGTGTAGATGGTATGATGCTCGTGGGAGCGGTTACCGGGTTTATGATCACGGTAAATACCGGCAATCCATGGTTTGGTGTCGGCATGGCTCTGGTAGCAGGGGGATTGCTTGCACTTATTCATGCTTATCTTACTGTTACCTTAAGAGCTAATCAGGTTGTAAGCGGTTTGGCCCTTACCTTGTTTGGATCAGGCCTCAGTGATTATTTAGGCAAGGCATATGTCGGCATGCGCGCCGAGCATACTTTTGGCAAGTTTGCAATACCTGGTTTAAGCGATATTCCCATCCTTGGACCTGTTGTTTTCAAGCAGGATATTCTTGTTTATATAAGTTATGTACTGGTGGCGGCAACAGCTTTTTATCTTTATAAAACAAGAGCAGGCTTATTCCTGCGTGCTTTGGGTGAGAACCCGGCAGCAGTCGATTCCGTTGGTGTTAATGTTTTCCGCTTGCGGTACCTTTACGTCATGATTGGCGGAGCTTTAGCCGGCCTCGGTGGTGCCTACCTTTCTTTAGCTTATGCACCTAGCTGGTTGGAAAATATGACCGCCGGCAGAGGCTGGATTGCCGTGGCCTTGGTAATCTTTGCGCTCTGGGATCCTTGGAGAGCTTTAGCAGGTTCCTACCTTTTTGGTGGTGTCGATGCTCTTGGTTTCCATTTGCAGGTTATAGGATTGCCTATTTCCATCTTCATTCTGAATATGTTGCCTTATATCTTTACAATACTGGTATTGATTCTCGTTTTAATCCGCAAAGGCGGCAGACTGGCTTCACCACAAGCATTGGGAGTGCCTTATGACCGTGAAGAAAGATAGCAACATTGCAGAAAAACCTGGCAAGCAGGCAGGATAATGCCGAAAAAGCAAGAATAAGTATTTAAGAGGTGGAAAGTTTACCCCGAAGGTGCAATTAACGGAGGTGGCGGTAATATGTTCAAAAAAATACTTGTTCCTGTTGACGGCTCTGAAACTTCGTGGAGAGCTTTAGCGCAGGCTATGTCTTTAGGCGAAAAGTTTGACGGAGAACTTATCGTAGTAAATGTTATTCAACCTTATAACAATGCAGCTTTATTGGCTGTGCCTCTTGATGATGCTACCATCAACCAAAGCAATAGCGAGTTGGAAAAAATTGGCGATCAGGTTTTGAATATGGCGAAAGAAAAGCTTGAAGGATTCAAAAACCAGGTCAGTTATGAATTGGAAGTTGGGCATCCATCAGAAAGAATTATTGCTCTTGCCAAAAAAGATGGCTGTGATTCTATCGTTATCGGCAGCAGAGGCTTAAGCAGCATCGCCGAATTTTTCTTAGGCAGCGTCAGTGCAAAGGTTTCCCAGTACTCTTCCGTACCTGTTTTGATTGTTAAGTAATTATTTATGTTAGTATTATAGTTAAAAGCACGCGTCTGCATTTGCAGACGCGTTTTTATTTTTATTAAAAATTAGCGAAATATTGAAAAAATTTTTAAAAATACTGTTATTTAAGCAGGAAAATGCAATTCAAGCAAGAATAGGTGAAATAAGAGGGTATATTTTCCGCAAAATAAATTATCAGAATAATGTAATACGATAAAAGAATTTCAGATATTAAGGTGTTTTTGCACGAAAACGTGTATTTGCATAAGTTATTAATGTGGGAGGCGAGAGTCATGATGAAAAAAATTTTGGTACCAGTCGATGGGTCAGCCAGTTCGTTTAGGGCATTGGAGCATGCCATAAATCTGGGGAAAGCTTTGGGTAGTGAGATTGTGGTCTCTCATATTGCGGTCCCTTATGACTTAGCCCAATTGCGTGAACGTCCGAAGACTGAAAGAAAAGAAGCTAAGACAGTGATTGAAGGCTGGGAGGCAAAACCAGCGACAGCGGCTAAGACAGTAATTGAGGGATGGGAAGCAAGGCCATCAGAAGCAGCTCTATCTATTGCTAAAAGAAAAGAAGCGGCCGACTCGGCACTGGCTGTTGCAAAACAGAAAGCAGAGGAGGCTGGTTATACTAAAGTATCTTTCAGGGAAGTTGTAGATGTTGATCCGGCACTGGTAATTGTCGAACAAGCGGATGAAATCGGAGCAGATTTAATTGTCATGGGCAGCAGGGGCTTAGGATTTGTACGCTCCTTTTTAGTTGGAAGCATCAGCAATAAAGTGCTTTCTGATGCCCATTGTGCAGTAACCATTGTGAAATAGCAACTGCTTCCAAATCGTGCCGCGATTAACGGCACGATTTTTGGTATTTTCAAAATACAAAAGATAATTAAAAGCAGGAAAAAACAAAAAAATCAAGAATAGGTAAAACAGGAAGAAAAATTCTTTTGGCAGAAGCTATGAACTTGGAGGGGTATGATATGTTTAAAAAAATTTTGGTTCCTATTGACGGATCCGAAACTTCCTGGCATGCCTTAGAGCAGGCAATTGTTTTAGGAAACAAGTTTGATAGTGAACTTGTAGTTGTAAATGTCATTCAACCCTATAATAATGCTGCTTTGCTTGCTGTTCCTTTTGATTACGCTACAATTAATCAAGGCAACAGTGAACTGGAAAAAATTGGGGATAAAGTACTGGGTATGGCGAAGGAAAAAATCGGTGGTTATGCTCAAGGAGTAGAGCTTATTCTGGAAGTAGGACATCCTTCGGAGAGAATTCTTTCTGTTGCTAAAAAAACTGGTTGTGACGCTATCGTTATTGGCAGCAGAGGACTGAGCGGCATAGCCGAGTTCCTGCTTGGCAGTGTCAGTTCCAAGGTTTCGCAGTATGCAACCATACCTGTTCTGATTGTCAAATAAGATTGGAATGTATGTGTCTTGTCTATGATGTTTCATAGAAATAAATAGTTACATAGGTTTAGCAAGGGAGGCGTTATTTATGTTAAACAGAATCCTGGTATCAATTGATGGGTCCCCGCTTTCATTCAAAGCATTGGATTTTGCGATGGGGTTAGGAAAGGCCTGTGGTAGCGAGATTATAGTTTTGCATGTGGCTGTTCCATTTGACCTGTCCAAACTACATTCTTATGAAATGGAAAAACTAGAAGACGACATCACCGAAAGACTTAAAAAGAAAGAAGCTGCTAAAGAAGAACTGACCGAAGGCGAAAAAGCCAAAGCAGGAGCAGGCGCTTTGGAAACTGCTAAGAAGAAAGCTGCAGAAGCAGGCTATAAAACTATTGAATTTAAAGAAGTTGTTGATACTGAACCAGCCAAGACTATCGTTAAACAGGCTGCAGTTCTGATGGCTGATGCAATCGTCATGGGCACCAGCGGCCTCGGATTGATGTCTGCTGCTTTGCTTGGCAGTGTCAGCGCAAAAGTTGTTACAAATGCTCAATGTCCGGTAATTATCGTTAAATAGCACGTAGTAAAAATCGTGCCGGTAAATTCGGCACGATTTTTTATGTAAAAGGAGAAAAAGTATGCTGAAAAAAGTTCTTGTACTAGTTGATGGAACAGAAAATTCTTTGCGAGCACTGCAGTATTCTATTGATTTATGCAAGTTGTCCTCGGGTGAACTTATTGTAATGACATCTGTAAAAACTGATATGAAAGTTACCGTGGAAGCAGCTCCGCTTGACCAGGAATTGCGTACACAGGCAAACAATGAGGCCGTTAAAACCGGTAATAAGGTATTAGGAGCAGCCAAAGCCGTTTTAGATGGCAGCGGTGTCGAGGTGCAATATGTTCTTGAATTTGGTTCTCCAGCCGCCACGGCGATGAAAGCGGTAGAAAAGTTTAATTGTGACACAGTTGTGGTTGGTAGCCGAGGATTGGGAACTTTGCAAGGAATTTTAAGTGACAGTGTGAGTAAGAAACTGGTACAGGAAGCACATGTACCTGTAATCGTTATCAAATAGTTGAAAAAATATCAATCAATGCATGACAGAGGATATTATAAAAACAAGAAGGACCAGCTCTAATGAACTGGTCCTTCTTGTTTTTTCAATATGATTTTTTACCTAATACAGGATGTATAGCTGGTCCCAGGTGCAGACGCTTGGCTAGTTTGACAGCTTCTTCTAAAGGAAGGTCGTCTTTTCTCAGCCCGTCTTTTTCAAAAACACAGTAAGGCGCAGCGGAACCGACCTCACCGCCTGGCAAATAGATGAATTCTTTGTTTTCGGCATCCCCAAGAATAATACCGGCAAGTAATTGCTCGGCCATGATTTTTGACATTTCAAGAGCCCCTTTCCTTTAATCAGAACATACGCTTTTTCCAAAGGAAATAGGCAAAAGTTCCAGAAACAATTGCAGCGATAGAAACAACGATAAAAAAGGCATAATCATTGTCAGCAAAAGGTACTGGTACATTCATTCCCCAAAGTCCGGAAAGTACGGTAGGAATAGCTAGCAAAATGGTCATGCCGGCTAAAAATTTCATTACAAGGTTCATGTTGTTGTTAATGATTGAAGCAAAAACTTCCATCATGCTGTTTAAGATGTGGCTATACATTTCAACCATTTCAATAGCCTGCTTATATTCAATAATAACATCTTCCAACAAGTCTTCGTCTTCTTCATACATCTTGATCAAGTGCTGCAGTTGATTGGTGGAACGCAGGCGCAGGATTTTTTCTGTAACGATATAATTACTGCGCAGAGAAGCAGAGAAGAATGTTAAGGATTTTTGAACATCAAGCAGGTTGAAAAGTTCTGCATTCTCCATTGATTTTCTGAGGTGTTGCTCCAATTCGTCGGTGCGGCGGTTGATATTACGAATATATTTCAAATACAAGGTGGCAGATTTATAAAGAATCTGGAAAAGAAAACGTGTTTTCTTAAAAGTGCTGAAGGTTCGATAATTTATGGAGTTAAAATCTGCCAATACGGCATTTACTTCCAGACAAACGGTTATGATGCAGTTGGCGGTTATTATGATACCTAACGGCAGGGTGTCATAATCGTTATTGCTGCGTAAAAGAGGTATATCGATCAATATCAATATCTGGTCAGATTCCCACTCAATACGAGATTTTTCTTCATCATCCAAAGCCGCTGTCAGGTAATCAAGCTGAACTCCTGTTGCAGCAGAAATCTCATTTAACTCTTCCATTGAGGGGCTTATAATATCAATCCATATGCCTTTTTCGAGCTGGTCCAACATTAGTTCGTCAACGCCATTTGCACAACTCTTATAAATTTTGTACATTGGAACCCCTCCATTCTGCTTATAGTTTCGTTGGCGGCTACGCCGAGATATTCATTAAAAAGATATGGCTATGGTGCAGCAGCCATTGCAGTCAGCCCTGAGAGGCTTTACACAGCTCCCGATGTTTTTAAACATATTAAAAATGCGGGAATTGAATTCATTTTTTCAACCATTAATATATTCGACGGTTATATATAAAATCCTTGTAAAATATTTAACAACTAAATATTTTTATGTGGAAAATTTTGGCTTACAAATGTCGCTCTGGCTGGGTTTACAGTCTTTATTTTCTGATATTTTGCTGATATAATACTAGATGAGTTTGTAGAAGTGAAGTAGTATGGGCAGTGTGTTTATTATTATTTGCGTAGAAGGGTAGCGTGGGGTTAATGTCTATTCAATTGTTTATTGTTTGTGCTTATATTGTTGTATTATTTGCTATCAGTATGTTTGCCAAGAAGAGAGCAGATAAGGGGGCTTCCGAGTATTTATTTGCAGGACGCAAACTTGGACCGGCGCTTATAGCTGTAAATATTACTGGGTTGGCTGTTGGTGCAGCCTCCACGGTTGGTGTTGCTGAGAATGCCTTCAGCATCGGAATAGCAGCTGGTTGGTATAATGCAGCCTGGTCCGCAGGCGCATTGATAATGGGGCTTATTGCCGCAGGCAAGTATCGTGCTCTTAAGGCTACTACTATCCCTGATCTCTTCGAGCGGTATTATGATACCAAAGGAAGAGTTGTCAGTGCTGTTGGCCTTTTGATAATCATGCTGGTTATTACGTCATTGCAGTATCTTGCCGGCGGTGCTATTCTTTCCGCCTTACTGCCAGATATCTTTTCCTTCAAAGGCGGTATGATAACCAGCGCAGTTGTTTTCATCGGTATTACACTGATTGGTGGCCTGTGGTCATCCGGTCTTTCCAATATAGTAAGTGTTGTTTTGATTTATGCTGGTGTACTATATTCTACCTATGCGGCAGTCGACCAGGTCGGCGGCCTGACGGCTCTGGCCAGCAAATTGCCTGCCGGCAAGGAATGGTTCAACCCTTTTTCCGGACTGCCGATGGCAATAGTCATAGGTTGGTTTGTGGTCATGATTACGCAGGCTATCACAGCACAAGGACCTGTACAGATAGCGTGCGGTGCTAAAGATGCCAACGCTGCGAAAAAAGGTTTTATCTGGGGCGCGGCACTGATCTTTCCTATAGGCTTTTTGTGCGCTTTGCTTGGTATAATTGCCAGGGTAACTTTCCCTGACATTACGGCAACCATGGCCTTGCCAAGTGTTGTTATGGGACTTGATCCTTTTGCTTCCGGCATAACATTGGCAGCGATGTGGGCTGCTGATATTTCAACAGCATGTACGATTCTCTTAGGCGCAGGAACATTGTTTTCACAAGACATTTACAAACGCTTTATCAATCCAGGGATCTCGGGCGAGAAATTCCTTTTTGTTAACAGAGTAACTATATTCGTTTGCGGCATAGGCACTTTGTGGCTGGCTTTTAATGCCGTTGGAATTTTGAAAACAATGGTCGCAGGCTTAAGCCTTACGACGGCCCTGACTGTTGTTTTCCTTTTCACGATCTTCATGCCTGCTGTTTGCCGCAGAAGCTCTGCTTTCTACACGACGTTGGCGGGTTTGATTGCCATTGTTGTTTGGCAATTTGTGCCGGCTTTGCATGTTTTGCAGCACGTTATCTATTTTGAATGGCTCGTTTGTATCATAGTATTCCTTTTGGTAGCTGTCATCGACCAAAGACCTATAAAAACCCCAGAGCTTATTGAAGAAGAAGGTGAATAATATGCCTGATGACAGACATACAAGCATCGATGTTGGACGTGCCGCGTTAAAACTTGCTATAACCAGCAGCCGTACAGAAGAACAGGCGGTTAAGGATGAATTAGCGGCTCAGGGCATACGTTCAACTGCTGTTGATTTTGGTGGCGAATTCATCCAGTCAATCGTAAAAATAGTCGAAAGAGCAGTAGTGGCTGCTCAACGCCAGGGAGTAGTAACCAATACTCATGTTGGTGCCGGAGCTGTAGCCGGAGCTGCCCATGAAGCTCTGGAGCAGGTCAAGGTGAAGGCGATAGGTTTTAACGTTGGCGGTAAAATCGGGATTGCACGCTTTGATGAACACCTGTGTGTTGCGATTTTCATGGGTGTTGGCGTCCTTAATTTAAACGAGTTATGCGTTGGTCTTGCGCATCGTTCACTGGACAAAGTGGAGTAAGTTTTACCCGTATGGTATTGTCGAAGACGATGCTATACGGGTTTTTTAACATAAAATATAGAGACAGAGGTATTTTATTATGGACTTAATGGATGTAATCGGCCCTGTTATGATTGGACCTTCAAGCTCCCACACAGCTGGTGCTGTGCGTCTTGGACTTCTGGCTGCCAGTATCTTGGGCGAAAAACCGGTAAAAGCGGAGATTGAGTTGCATGGCTCTTTTGCGCAGACTTATCGCGGCCATGGAACTGACCTCGCCTTGCTTGCCGGCCTTATGGGCTGGCTGCCCGATGATTCGCGTATACCGCAAGCAAAAAGTTTGGCCGGGGAAAATGGGCTGGGGTACACTTTTTCTAAGGTAAACCTTGGTGAATTGGCACATCCAAATACAGTAAGATTCAGATTGGTTGGCGCTGGCGGCGCTAGCTGTCAGGTTACAGGGTCTTCGATTGGCGGCGGGCAGGTCAGTGTTACTGAAATTGACGACTTCCCTGTTGAACTAAATGGCAGACTTCCCGGAGTCTTAGTATTGCACAGAGACCAATGCGGAGTCATAGCCCTGGTAAGCGGCGAGCTCGCAGAAGCAGGCATTAATATTGCCGGGATGAGGGTATTCCGCACTGATAAAGGCGGTCTGGCAATTATGATCATTGAATGTGATCAAAAAGTTGCTCCGGAAACTCTTGATAAAATTACTCATTTGATGGCAGTAGAATCTGTGCGCTTCATAAATAATGTGCTGTGAGGTAGGCAAAAATGGCAAAAGATAAACTTTCTTTGGCGGCTTGGATAGAAGATGCAGAGCAAAAAGGGATTTCTTTACGGGAAGCTTTAATTACATATAATGCCGAAAAAATGGGTATTGGGCCGGAAGCCCTTCTTGAAAAAATGTCTGAAATGCTGAAGGTAATGCGTTCTTCGATTGACTACGGCCTTACAGGTGTGCGTTCACGCAGCAAGCTAACAGGCGGCAGTGCTAAAAAACTGTTGGAAGCTAAGCAGGGAAACAATTATAATAATATTTTAGGCCCGACAGTAAGCGATGCGGTAATTTTTTCTTTAGCCGTTGCAGAAGCCAATGCTGCAATGGGACGTATTGTGGCTGC